>JAJZLA010000155.1 GCA_021803845.1 bacterium
AAGGTTCGCCCATACCCATAAAAACGATATTGGTAACAGCGTCTCCGGTATCGTTTTCTACCGTTAATATCTGGGATATTATTTCTCCCGACGTCAGGTTTCTTGTAAAACCCATGCCCGATGTTTCGCAGTAAGCGCAACCCATTCTGCACCCTATCTGGGACGACAGGCATAAAGTTTTTCTTTTTTTATAGTTTATCAAAACGGATTCCGCAGTCCCTCCGTCCCGAAATTTTATAAGATATTTTTTAGAACTGCCCCCGGCATCCGTTTCGTACTGCGTATCTACGATTTCCGAAAGCGATGCGTTAAAATTACCGGCAAGGTTTTCCCTGAGAGGTTTAGGAATATCCGTCATTTTTGAAAAATCGAAAAGCCTGCAGGAATAAATCCATCTCATAATCTGTTCGGCGTTATATTTTTTAAATCCTTTTGCTGCGCAGTATTCTTCTAGTTCTTTTTGCGATTTGTCGAATATCCAGTATTTATTATTCATTTATTATTTTTTAAAGGCTTTATCTGCTTGTTTTTAAAGATAAAATATGGTAAATTTTAATATATATTTATATATTATAACATTTATAAGAAGGAAACGCATAAGCAATGAACGGAACGGTTTTATCTCACGATATGAACGCAGGAGAGGCTATTTACGGAAAAAGCATAAGCATTATAGATTCTCTTTTAAAGGACGACAAACGTTTCGAAGATTCGTATTCCGAAGCCGAGAAAACAGTTGTGAAAAGAGTTATTCATGCCACAAGCGACATAAGTTATGCAGGCACTATTTTTTTCACTAACGGCTCGGCAGAAAAAAGCATAAGGCTCATCAAAGAAAAAATCCTTAAAAAAGAACCTTTAAAAATAGTATGCGATTCTGAAATGACAAAGGCGGGGATAAGCAGAAACGTTAATAAAAACATAATTATGGATTTAAGCTGTTATATTAATTCCTCAGGAACGCCTCCCGATGCCTCCGGAACGACTAAATCCGCTTTTTCTATTAAAACCGCTATAAGCGAAAAACTGCCCGATATAATAATAATAGGCAATGCTCCCACTGCGCTTGCGGCAGCCGTTGATATCTGCGGCGAACTTTATAAAACTATAAATTACAAACCGTCTTTAATTATAGGAATGCCCGTGGGTTTTGTAGGCGCCTCCGAGTCTAAGGAGGCTCTTTATAAAAATAATTTTTTCAATGCAATAGGTAATTTTGGAAATTTGGGCGGCAGTTCATCGGCCGCCGCCGCTATGAATGCTTTACTGCGTGAAAGCCTATGAAGACTTTATATATTTTTATTGCAACTGCGGTTTTTTTAATAAACATAGTCTACTCGGCCGCCGCCGCCGCCGATATATATATGCGCGTCGGCAAAAACGGAACCGTTTATTTCTCGAACGTTCCGGTTTCGAGCGGATACAATCTTTATATGCGTACGCAAAGGAAAAGCGGAATCGATATTAACGGATACGGACGCGTATTATATAAAAATATAATATTAAAGGCTTCAAAAAAATATAACGTAAGCCCGAAATTAATAGAAGCGGTCATTAAAGCGGAATCCGGATTTAACATTAAAGCTGTTTCGGATAAAGGAGCGGAAGGACTAATGCAGCTTATGCCTCAAACGCAGAGAAAGCTCGATGTAACCGACCCCTTTAACCCGTCCCAGAATATTTACGGCGGCACGGAATATTTAAAGAGCCTCATTGCCAAATATAGAGGCAATCTGCCGTTAGCCCTTGCCGCTTATAACGCCGGCAGTAAAGCCGTTAAAAAATACGGCGGCATACCTCCTTATGACGAGACCCGCAACTATGTCAACGAGGTTATGCAATACTACAATGAAAAAAGATAGAGCAAATGGAAGATAAAAAGCAGATATACAATATTCCCAATATTCTTACTTTTTCAAGAATTTTAATAATACCCGTAATATTCGGGCTGCTTTTTTTTAAAGAAGAAATTTACGGAATATATGCCGCCGTTTTTTTCTTTATTGCAATTTTGACGGATTTTATAGACGGCTATATTGCAAGAAAAAAAAAGCTCGTTACCAATCTTGGAATTTTTCTGGATCCGATTGCGGATAAACTGCTCGTTATTACTATTCTTATTATGCTTATACCGCTAAAAAGAATTCCCGCCTGGGTAGTAGCGGTAATAATATTCAGAGAAATATTCGTAACGGGATTAAGGGCGATAGCAAGCGAAAAAGGCATAGTTATTTCTGCCGGAAAAGAAGGAAAATGGAAAACGGCGTTTCAGATGTTCGGAATATTTTGTCTGCTTATTTATTATAAGCATTTTTATCTTAATTTCGGATATATAGGTTTGGCGCTTATTTATATAAGCATAATATTTTCTTTAATTTCCTCGTATAAATATTTAAAAAGCGTATCGGCCGTTCTGCTCGGCGGATAGATTGCCCCTTTCTCTCAAATTTATTTTGGCTTCTTCTATCAGCAGGTTATAATTTTTATAATGTTTTTTTAAATTTAATTCCGAAATTCCGTATTTTAAAGCCGGTTTTACGTTATTGGGGAATTTTAACAGTCCGAACAATTCATCCTTAATTTTTTTAAATTTATTATCGGCATTTTCAAAATCGGTATGGGGCATTATGCTGGTGAAATTATTAAAATCTATTCTAAAAACTATATCGGTTTTTCTCAATTTCTGCTTAAAATAAATACCTATATATTTAAGCACCTGGTTTAGCTTGTCGTTTCCGCTCGACTGTCCGAAAAAAATTAAATTTTCAAAATAGAATACCGATACCGATAAAGGAAACCGGTATCTTTCCGACCTTTCGGTTTCCCTCGAAAAAACTTCTTCGAACTGATTTTTTAAAAACATGCCTGTTATTTCGTCGTAAACCGTGCCGTTTTTACCTGATTTTCCGCTTAAAGAAACGATGGAATCGACTAAAGGCGTTAAATCGTGAAAAATAAATAAAGTTCCGGAAAAAAGTCCGAATTTGTTTAAAAGAGTTATACTTTCGATATTAAAAAATCTTTCTTTTATTTGTCCGCTTCCCGTTTTGACGTTTATTGTTTTATTTATCGCCGTATGACTAAGTTCATTTATGCGTTTTGCATTTTCGGATAATTTTTCGTCATATGAAACGAAAATGGTTTCTTTAGAAGAATTAGAAAGCATTTTTGCTGGTTCGTTCATATAAAGGATTTCGCCTTTAATACCCTTTATGGCGACAGGCATACCGCATGAGGAAAACGATTTAGCGTAATCGAAATCGATATGCGAATTTAATTCAAACGGCTGAATCTCTTTTATAGTATTCATAAAATTTTAAAATAAATCATTTTAAAATTGAATTTTTTTTTTATATATTTTATACTGTTTATATATAGATACATAAATAAATTATACAATAATAAAATATAAATATGAATAAAGAATATGCTTTTTTTTGGGGCTGTACTATTCAGGCAAAGTTTCCTTTTATGGAAAAAGCTACAAGACTGGTATTAGACAGGTTAAACATAAAATACAGGGATATCGATTCTTTTACCTGCTGTCCCGAAAAATCTTTAGTAAAAAACATCGACGAAACTCTTTTCGATTTAACGGGAATAAGAAATATCGCCCTTGCCGAAAATGAAAATGTAGATATTATGTCGGTTTGCACCGGATGCTATTCAAATCTCAAGCAGATAAAGGCAAAAGTATCGTCTAACCTTCCGTATCAAAAAAAATTAAATCTAACCCTCGAGAACCTTAACTTGAACTTCTCCGGCAAATCTTCGGTATATCACTTTATAGAGCATCTTCACGACGAAGTAGGACTCGATAAAATAAGGGCTAACGTTAAATATCCCCTTAAAGGCTTAAATATCGCCATACATTACGGATGCCATTTGGTCAGGCCTTCCCATGCCATAAATTTCGATTCCCCGTTCGACCCGCGTAAATATGACAATATTTTAAGAGCGCTCGGGGCAAACGTAGTAAATTATAAGAACAAAATGATGTGTTGCGGACAGGCATTGGACAGGGTTGACGAGCATGATAAATCGCTTGTTATGGCAAGGATAAAATTAGATTCTATTAATGAGAGCAAAGCCGATGCCATTTCTACGGTATGTCCCTCATGTTTTACCCAGTTCGATACAAATCAATTTATGCTCTTAAAAGAAGGGCTTAACCGCCAGATTCCGGTTATAACCTTAGAAGAACTTATGTGCCTGGCTTTCGGTATAGAAGGCGCCGAGGATTTTATATCGCAGCATAAAATCAAAGCCGGAAAGTTTATCGAAAAGTTTAACGGGATAAAGGCGTTGACCGATTATTCGGCTGTTTTCGACAGGGATTCTTTAGTCAGATGCTATAATTGCCGCGCATGCAAAAACGACTGTCCTATGAGCCTTTCTTTTGAATCCTACGACCCGCCTTTAGTTATAAAAATGATTCTGGACAACGACGTCGAAAGGGCGATGTCTTCTAAAATAGTGTGGGAATGCCTTGAATGTCATACGTGCGTTGAGTTGTGCCCTCAAAATTACAGCTGGGAAACCGTTCTTACGACGCTAAAAAATCTTGCGATTAAGAACGACGTCGGCCCCCGGAATGTCAAAAAAGCGGAGGAGCTTTTCTTTAAAACATTGAGGCTAGGCGACCCGCAGGAAGGGATGCGGAAAAAATTAGGACTTCCGCCGGTAAAAAAGACTCTGGACCCTGAATTTAAAAGGATAATAGACGAAAATATTTTATAAGGCATATTGTTAAAAAAATGTATATATGTTATATTTAAATCGATTATATTATATAAATTTATAAAAAGGATAGAGGGATTAAAGTGCTCAGTATAAAAAATAAATTCAGTGCGGAAAGAGATATATCGGGATGCGGATTATGCGGCATAATAAACGCGAAGAAAATTAAGACAAACGGCAGAGATATTAAAAAATCCATATCGGTCGAGCATGACAGAGGAAACGGATTGGGCGGCGGTTTTGCCGTTTACGGCAACTATCCCGATTATGCCGAATTGTACGCTTTCCATATAATGTACGATAACCTTTCCGCTAAGGCGGACGTCGAAGATTATATCAGAAATAATTTTATTATAGAAAAAGAAGAGCCTATTCCCACGTTCAGAACTTCTAAAATATACGACCATCCTTATCTGCACCGCTATTTTATAAAGCCTAAATCCGACAGGCCGGATAAACTGTTTCACGAACTCGGGGACGACGATTTTGTAGTCAACAGC
>JAJZLA010000156.1 GCA_021803845.1 bacterium
GTTTTTCAGTCCGTCCATCCGGTATAATCCGCTGCCGCCAATTATGCCCAGAATATCCGCGTTTTTTTCCATATATCCTCCTCTTTCTTAATTTTTATGTAAAATCCGTAATACAGAAAATTAAGGATTTAGTTTATTCTTTATTTTTTATCGAACATATAAGTTTTTTTTTGATATTGTTATCTCCTTCGCGTATTATTTCTATATTTTTTTTCTTAAACTTTATTATAGTGGATGAGCCTCCGGAAAGTAAGCCTCCGTTTACGGCTAAAATTTTTAAGTCCGGCAGGCGGCTTAAAAATTTTTCGTTTAATTCGTTGAAATCGGAAAAATTTTCTTTACCTGAGACATTTGCGCTCGTCGATACTAAAGGAAAATCTATTTCTTTAAACAGATTAGCGGCAAAAGGATAGGGTGAAATCCTGGCTCCGACGGAATTAGAACCAGCCGTAAATAAATAATTTTTGGCAGGCTTTTTAGATTTTAAATCAAAAATAATCGTAAGCGGCCCCGGCCAAAATTTAGATATTACGTTTTCTTCCCTCCTATTCAGCTCGGCGATATTTACCAGCATATTCAAATCCCTAACCAAAACAGGAAGAGGTTTGCCGGCGCCTCTTACTTTTAATTCATAAATTTGCCGGACCGCTGAATTATCTAAAGCATTCGCTCCTATAGCATAAGAAGTTTCGGTAGGGTATATTATTATGCCGGATGATTTTAAATGTTTACCTATATCGCGGTAATCTTTTTCGTCAAGCTCGGCTTCGCCGTAAATCTTAACCATATTTCATTTTTTCTTATCTATTTTTTTATTTTCCGGCGTTTCCTCGTGTGAAGAAACTATAACGTAAACTCCGCAAAGCGTTATAAATATTCCGAGCCACCTCATAAGGGGGACCGGCTCTCCGAGCGTTAAAGCGGCAAGTATCACGGTTATAATTATGCCGATGCTCACAAACGGATAAGCGACCGACAGGTCTATTTTAGATAACACTTTTATCCAGAAAAACATCGATATTAAATATAGAATTATTCCGGCAGCAACGAATTTATCAGTAAAAATAATAAATAAAAATTTTATAATTTTAACGAAAGCGATATATTTATAGGATATCGCGGACTGCGGCGAAGGATGCAGGCTCAGGTTCCGAACAGCGGTTCTTTTTAATTCGAGCATGCCGTATTTCATCAGCAGCTGGGCAAAAACGCCCATAAAAATACTAGCCGAGAGATTTATTAATACCTGCGGTTTTAATTTATGGGCGGACATAAATTTTTCCTATATCTTTTCTGTAGTATTTATTTTCAAAATTAATTTTATCTGCGATAACATATGCTATATCGGCTGTTTCCGCGCCTTCTCCTTTTGCGCATATATTCAGAACCCTGCCTCCGTCCGTGAAATATTTTCCGTCTATTTTTTTTGTTCCGGCATGAAAAATATAGTATTCGGCGCCGGTTTCGCTAATCAGGCCGGAGCTATGGAGTTCTTTATCGAAAAAAATTTCGTATCCTGTTTTATAATCTTTAGGATATCCGCCCGAAGCGAGGACGAGGCATATCGATTTATTATCGTCGAAAATTAATTCATGGTCTTTTAAATTTTCGTTTATTACGCTTAAAAACAAATCTACTATGTCGGATTCGAGCCTTATAAGTATAGCCTGCGTTTCAGGGTCACCGAACCTTACGTTAAATTCGAGAACGAAAATTTCATCGCCTTTAATCATAAGTCCGGCATAAAGTATCCCCTTATATTTTATCCCTTCTTTTTTAAGTCCTTCGAGAGCAGGCTCTATAACGGTTTTATTTATTTTATTAACAAGTACTTCGGAAACGTAGGGATTTGGCGTAACGGCACCCATGCCGCCGGTATTTTCTCCAATGTCGCCGTCCCCGATTTTTTTGTAATCCATGCTTGTAATTAAAGGCTTATATGTAGTTCCGTCGGTAACTATCATATAGGACAGTTCGAAACCTTCAACGTAATCTTCTATTACGACGGTTTCACCGCTTTTTCCGAATATTTTTCCATTAAAAATAGAGTCAAGTATATTTTCCGATTCTTCCGGGTTTTCGGAAATAAAAACTCCTTTTCCGGCGGCAAGCCCACTAGCCTTGATAACTAACGGATGGATTTTTTGTCTTGCGAAATTTTCGGCGGTTTGAAAATCAGTAAATGATTCATATCCGGCAGTTTTAATATTATATTTTTTAAGAAAATCTTTAGCGAATTTTTTTGACGACTCCAGCTGGGATGCCTTACCGTCGGGGCCGAATATTTTTAATCCAGCCGCGGTAAATTCATCGGTTATGCCAAGAGACAGCGGAATTTCGGGACCTACTACCGTTAAGTCTATTTTATTTTCCAAGGCAAAAGAAAGAAGCCCTTTAATGTCATCCTGTTTAAGCGGAATGTTTACGCCTATTTCCGCCGTTCCGCCGTTTCCTGGGGCGCAGAATATTTCCGTATTTTTTTCCGATTTTTTAATAGCCGAGACTATGGCATTTTCCCTTCCGCCGGAGCCGATAACAAGTATTTTCATTTAGATTATTTCTATCGTTTAGTTTAGATATTATTTCATTAATGCTTAAAATGTCTTATATTGGTAAAAATCATAGGAATATTAAATTTATTAGCCGCTTCTATAACCTCGTCGTCCCTGATAGAGCCTCCCGGCTGTATTATGCCGTTTACGCCTATTTCCGACGCATATTCCACGGAATCCTTAAAAGGGAAAAAACCGTCCGACGCCATAACGAATTCTTTTATTTCGCCGAAGGCGTTTTTCATTTTTTCGCGGGCAAAGACTGCGCTGTCTATTCTCGACATCTGTCCGGCTCCTATGCCTGCCGTAGCCCCGTCTTTTGCATATACTATAGCGTTTGATTTGACGTGCTTGGCTATTTTCCATGCAAATATAAGGTCGTTTAAAATCTGCTCATGCATTTTAACGACGGTTACCGTTTTAAAACTGGACGTATCGTCGGGAATATCGTCTTTTTCCTGTACTAGGATTCCGCCCGAAGCGCTCCTGAAATACAGCCGTTCTTGGTTGCTATGGATAAAATCGTTGTTATATCTTATTATTATAGTATTTTTTTTGGATTCCAATATTTTTAACGCTTCCTTAGAATATTCAGGAGCTAAAATTATTTCGACGAAAAATGGTTTGATTTCCGCCGCAGTTTCTTCGTCCAATTTTTTATTGAAGCCGATTATCCCTCCGTAGGAAGATATTTCATCGGTTTTCCTGGCTCTAATAAAGGCGTCTTTCAAAGAAATGCCGCTGAGCGCCGCACCGCAGGGGTTTGTATGTTTAACTATCGCGGAAAAAAAACCGTTTGTTTTATTTCCGTCGAAATCTTTAATAATGGCGAGAATAGAGTCTATATCCAATAAATTGTTATAAGATATATCTTTTCCGGAAAGCTTTTCGAAGGGTGAAGATGCACCGGTTTCGTAAAAAGCCGCTTTCTGGTGCGGATTTTCCCCGTATCTTAAATTGAACGATTTTTTTAGTTTAAAATTAAGCTCTTTTCCGTTTTCGTTTTGATAAAAAGCGGCGTCCATAACCGAACCTGCGTTTTTATCCGGATTTAAAAAGTCCGCTATCATTCCGTCGTATTCGGCGGTAAGTTTAAATGTTTCGTATGCGTAAATTTTTTTAACTTCAACCGGAATTTCCTGCTTGTTTTTAAGTAATAAAATTATATCTTCATAAAAGGACGGGTCTATAACCACGGTTACGTCTTTAAAATTTTTAGCCGCTGCCCTTAAAAGCGACACCCCGCCTATATCTATAAATTCAAGTTTTTCGTCGAAAGTTATATCTTTGTCCTTCATTTCCTTAAATGGATAAAGGTTCACGACGACGAAATCTATAGGAATAATCCCGTTTTTTATCAAATCGTCCCTATGGTTTTCATTTTCCCTTACGGATAAAATACCTCCGAAAACAGCCGGATGCAATGTTTTAACCCTGCCGTCCAAAATTTCCGGAAAGCCGGTTATTTCTTCTATTTTTTTTAATTTTGCTATGCCAGCCGATTTTAAAAATTTATAGGTATTGCCGGTCGCTATTACCGTATAGCCGGCAATTTCGAGGTGAGTAGCCAGTTCTGTTATTCCGGTTTTGTCGTAAACCGAAATAAGGGCGTATCTTGTTTTATGCATAATTATAAATCCCTGTTTATTTTAATTTGATTTTAAAATATTATATATAGTAGAATATATGAAAAATTTATTATATTCTACTAATTTTAAATATTTATTTCAATATCTTAAAATTCGATAAATAAATAGAATAAACAAAGGGAGGATTAAAATTAAATGAAAAAAATAAAACTTATAGCTCTCGCGATGGTCCTGTTCGGCGCAATAAATTTTTTAAGCGGGTGCGCTCTTATGTTAGTAGGCGGACTTGCAGGCACTACCGGTTATCTTGCCGCAAAACAGGGTTACGGCGTGCAGTCTCCCGTGACAAAAAAATAATTATAAATTAACGCTTTAACTATCAGGGAAAGGATAAAATGGCTGTAACGGTTATAGGTTCCATAGCGATAGACAATATAGAAACTCCTTTCGATAAAACGGGAGACGTTCTGGGAGGTTCAGCAACCTATTTTTCGCTGGCGGCGTCTTTTTTAACCGACGTGAAAATCATAGGCACGGTAGGAAATGATTTCGACAGGAAGCATTTAAGCGTTTTTAAGAACAGATCGATAGACGTTAAAGGGATAAAGACAGAAGAGGGAAAAACTTTCAGGTGGAAAGGCAGATACGGATACGACATGTCCGACCCGGAAACCCTTATGACCGAACTCGGGGTATTTTCTTCATTTAAACCTGCCGTTCCGCACGGCTCAAAAAACGATATGCTTTTTCTTGCCAATATAGACCCGGATATTCAGTTCGACGCATTAAAGCAGATGGGCGCCCCAAGGCTCACCGCCCTCGATACCATGAATTTTTGGATTGAAGGAAAAAAAGAAAAACTTATGAAAGTTCTCGGACTGGCCGATATATTTATTGTAAACGAATCCGAGGCAAGACTTTTGACAGGGGAGTCCTCAATTTTTTCGTGCGCTAAAACTATTTTTAAATCAGGCGCTAAAATATTAATTTTAAAAAGAGGCGCTTACGGAGCCACTATGTTTTTTGAAAACAAATTTTTTATGGTTCCGGCTTATCCCTTAGAAAACGTAATAGACCC
>JAJZLA010000157.1 GCA_021803845.1 bacterium
ATACCGGAATCTATTCCAAGCACTACGTTTGAAAACATCTGGATAAATCTCCTGTAGGTATCGTAGGCAAATCTCCGGTTGCCGGACTTATTTATAAGCCCTTTAATCGTATCCTCGTTTAATCCGAGATTCAGGACGGTATCCATCATTCCGGGCATGGAGACTCTTGCTCCGCTTCTAACGGAAACTAAAAGCGGGTTTTGGACATCGCCGAACTTAGACCCCATTGCTTCTTCCATTTTTTTTATATTTTCTCTTACCTCGTTCTTTAATTCATCGGGATATTTCTTATTATGTTCATAATAGAACGTGCAGACATCGGTGGTAATAGTAAAGCCGGCGGGAACTCTTATGCCGAGGTTAGTCATTTCGGCAAGACCCGCGCCTTTTCCTCCCAACAGATTTTTCATAGAACCGTCTCCGTCCGCATGCTTGTTGCCGAAAAAATAAACATACTTGCCCATAACGCCATCCTCCAAGTAAATAAAATAAATAAATGATATATGATATTTAAAAAACGAAAGCGATTATTATAAATCTAAACCTGAAAAATCGCAAAAATTTTTAAGAAAATTAAGTATGCTGTTTAATAATCCGAGTCTGGAATTTTTAACTTCTTCTTCTTCGGTTAAAACCATAACGCCGTCGAAAAAACCGTTAACGGGATGCACTAATTTATTCATTTCGTTTACCGCTGCGGCGTAATCGCCCGCTTTCAATAAAGGAACGGTATTTTTTTGAACCGATTTGAATACGGCAATAAGCCGGACTTCCTCAGGCATAATTAATTTGTTTTCATCAAAACCGGCGATTTCGGAAAATTTATAGGTAATATTGTTAATCCTTTTATACACCTGCGATAATTCAAAAACTTCTTCGTGTTTCTTAAATTTTGAAAGAAAATCTATTTTGAGAAGAGAAGCGTAAAAATCGCCGGTTATTTCGGCAGTTAAAACCGCCGTTATTTCATCGGGTTTATAACCGCCGGAAAGCAGATGGTTTTTAAACCTGACATACGCAAAATTCATAAAAGCGGTTTTTAATTCGTCGGCATTTAATCTGCGCTCTTTAAAAAATTCGTTAAAATAAAAATCGCATACGTCGCTTAAATTAATTTTATATCTTTTATCTAAAATAATTTCTATTACGCCTATCATAGCCCTGCGCAGATAAAAAGGGTCGGATTCTCCCGTAGGGAGTTTTTTTAACATTACAAACGAAAGAACGGTATCTAATTTATCCGACAAAGAACACAGCGCCGATAAGTCGTTCGATGGCAGGATCTTTTTTTTCGCCTTTGAAACAGGATAATAATGTTCTTCGATAGCCAGCGATACTTCCGGGCTTTCTTTCGACGCATTCGCGTATATCCTGCCCATTATGCCCTGCATCTCAGGAAATTCATATACGACATGCGTCGCAAGATCGAATTTCAATAATCCCGATGCGGTCTTGAAATCCGACAGTATGCCGGAAGGAAAATTCAGCTTTCCGGCTATAAAAATTCCCAATTCCCCGATTCGCTCCGTTTTTTCGAAATACGAGCCTAAACCTTGATAAAATAAAATATTTTTTGTTTCTTCGACAAAATGGGGCGGCTTTTTTTTGTTATCTTCTTTAAAGAAAAATTCGGCATCGGCCAGCCTTGCGGTTAGAACCTTCGAATATCCGGATTTAATATTGTTTTCTAAAGACTCTTTAATGGAGGGTGCTGGATTCACGTCGGCCACGGCGGCAAAATAAGACAGCAGGGAGCCGTTTTTGCTTAACGGAAAAAATCTCTGGTGTTTGCGCATGACAACCGACAGCAATTCTCCCGGAACCGACAGAAATTTTTCGTCGAATCCGCATATTATAGGATAAGGGGTTTCGGTTAAGCCGGTTATTTCGTCTATGAAATCGTCGTCGTATTCCGGCATATCCGCATTTACTTTCTTCGACAGCGATTTAATCCCGGCTTCTATATATTTTTTTCTATCGCCGTTTTTTAAAATTATGCCGGTTGAAGACACGGCGTCAAAATAGTCTTCGGAACCCGAAATTTTAACGGATTTCATTTTATAAGAAAGCGTTTCCGCAATATACGTCCGGTTTGACGATTTAATATCTCCAAAATTAAACGGCGCATTTTTTCCGTCGAATATAGACAATATCCAAAGTATAGGCCTTGGATAACGTATTTCTTTGTCGAGCCAAAACATCGTTTTTCTGAAAGGAATTTTTTTAATAAACTGCGGAATATTTGCCGTTAATAAATCCCTAACCGGCATACCTTTTATACGTTTCTTATAAGCCGTATAAACGCCTTTTTTCTGGTTTAACGGATAAATTTTTTTGTAGTCGGAAATTTCGTTCTTCTTCATGAACTGCAAGAGCGGCGCGGCGGGAACGCCTCCGTGATAAGATATGCCTACCGGCGGACCTATGATTTCTACCTCTCTGTCGGGGGATTTTAATGGCAGTCCTTTAATTAAAACAAACGTGCGCCTCGGCGTCGAAAATACCTCTATATCCGGCTTTTCATTAAGCATTATTTCGTTTTCCAAAAAATTTTGGAGAATGTTTTTTAATGCCGCAGGTATTTTCCTTACCTCGTCGTATGGAAGCTCTCCCGAACCTATTTCTAATAAATATTCGCTCACGGTAATTATCGGATTTTATTTTATTATTTTTTATTCAGTTTATTCAGTCTTTATCGCCGTAACCGGTATAAAGCCTAGCGCATCCTTCGGCAAGCGCCCTTACCTTTAATATAAAATTCATTCTCTCCGATACGCTTATAAGCCCTCTTGCATCGAGCATGTTAAATGCGTGGGAACATTTAAGGCAGTATTCGTATGCAGGCTTCACAAGCTCTTTCAGTTTAAACGAAAGCAGTTTTGTTGATTCCGCTTCATATAAATTGAATAATTTATGCAAAATTTCTCCGTCGGCATATTCAAAACTGTATTTGGAAAATTGCAACTCGTCGTCTTTATGGATATCGCCGTATTTAAAGGAATCGTTCCATTGAAGGTCGAAAACGCTATCTTTATTCTGAAGAAACATAGCAATTCTTTCTAACCCGTAAGTAATCTCTATAGCCGGTTTAGAAAGCTCTACGCCGCCTATCTGTTGAAAATAGGTAAATTGCGTTACTTCCATGCCGTCGAGCCATACTTCCCAGCCCAGGCCCCATGCCCCAAGCGTGGGAGACTCCCAATCGTCTTCAACGAACCTTATATCGTGCTCGTTCGGATTTATGCTGATGCTCTTAAGGCTGTCTAAATAAATCTCTTGAATTCTACTTATATACGGCTGTATAACGACCTGAAACTGATAGTAGCGTCCTAACCGGTTTGGATTTTGACCGTATCTTCCGTCCGTAGGCCTTCTGGAGGGCTGAACATAGGCGGCTCTCCATTCTCCGCAGTCGAGGCATTTAAGAAACGTGTAAGGCGCAAATGTAGCTGCTCCCACCTCGATATCGTAAGGTTCTAAAATTACGCATCCAAAATCGGACCAGAAATTTTGGAGTTTAAAAGTTAATTGTTGAAAATCGGGGGTTTTGATAATTTTTCCTCTTTATTTAGAAAATTTATTATACTAAAGGGCGAGCATATTTTCAATAGATTTTCTTGCCTGGATTCTAACGTTTTCGGGAATTTTTATAATATTTTCCATATTCTCCAGAGAAATTATAATGTCGTCGAGATGGGTTTTTTTCATATTCGGACAAACTAGTCCCGGGTTGGAAGGGATAAAAACTTTATCCGGGTTCTCCTTCTTCATTTTATACATTATTCCCCTTTCGGTTCCTATAATAAAATACTTAGCGGCCGATTCCCTCACGAACTTATACATGCCGGATGTCGAAGAAACATGGTCTGCGGCGTCTATAGTTTCGGGGGCGGATTCGGGATGAGCGACGAATACCGCTCCAGGATATTTTTCTTTCAGGGCTTTAATGTCTTCCGGTACCGTTCTTTTATGGGGAGGACAAAACCCAGGCCAGCTTATTATTTCTTTATCGGTAAATCTTTGGACATAGCTTCCGAGGTTTTTGTCGGGAACCATTATGACTCTTCGGGCGGACAGCGAGTTTACGACTTTGACCGCATTTGCGGAAGTACAGCATATATCGGAAACAGCTTTGCATTCGGCAGACGTGTTAACGTAGGCTACTACCGGAGCATCGGGGTAATCTGCTTTTAAATTAACGATGTCTTTTGCGGTTATCATATCTACCATGGGACAACCGGCATTTTCGTTAGGAAGGATAACCGTTTTATCGGGATTCATTATAGCGGCGCTTTCGGCCATAAATCTAACGCCGCAAAATACTATAATATCGGCATCGGTTTTATTGGCTTTAACGGAAAGTTCCAGAGAATCCCCTTGAAAATCGGCAATTTCCTGAATCTCGTCTCTTTGATAGTTATGCGCCAGCAGTACCGCGTTCTTTTTTTTTAAAAGATCCTTAACCGCCTTCTGCTTTGCTTTTATATTTTCTAAATTATTATTATTGCGGTTATTCATATTTAACCTTGCACTGTTCTTGGATAATTTTTTAACTTGTTTATAACATTATAACATATTATAATTTAAAACTAAACCCAAAAAAACACATAAAACGGTATCAAGGCAATGGATTTCAAAACGGAAAACGCGGCTGTAGCCGACGAATCCAAATATAAATACAAAAGAATCTTAACCGGGGACAGGCCTACCGGACCGCTACATCTGGGGCATTACGCCGGTTCTTTAAAAAACAGGGTGAGGCTTCAGGCTCAATACGAAACTTTCATCCTGATAGCCGATATTCAAGCGCTTACGACTAATTTCGAACATCCCGAAAAACTCAGGGAAAATATTTTTCTTGTCGCTTTGGACTATCTTTCTGCGGGAATAGACCCGAAAATATCCACTATAGCAATACAGTCTATGATACCCGAAATTTCCGAACTGACGACTTTTTTTTCCATGCTTATTTCGGTAAATCCCTTAAGGCATAATCCCACGATTAAAACCGAGGCTAAGGAAAGGGGTTACAAGGAACTAACTTACGGTTTTCTGGGTTACCCCGTAAGCCAGACTGCCGATATCGCTATTTTTAAAGCCGACCTGGTTCCAGTTGGAATAGACCAGCTTCCGCACATTGAACTTGCCAGAAAAATAATCAGAAAATTCAATGAATTGTACTGCGGCAAATTAATCGAGCCTTACGCCCTAATA
>JAJZLA010000158.1 GCA_021803845.1 bacterium
GTCGTTATTGTTGTTTCCGTTATTTTTCTTAGCCATTTTTATTATCCCCGGTATTATTCGTATTATATTAAATCTATTTCACTTCTTTAATCTCTTTTTTTTCTACAACTTTATCTATAATGCCGTATTCTACAGACTGACCTCCGCTCATAAAAAAGTCTCTTTCGGTATCTTCCCTGATTTTATCTATATTTTGCCCCGTATGTCCGGCAAGTATCTGATTTAATTCTTCGCGCATCCTTAAAATCTCCCTTGCCTGTATATCGATATCGGTAGCCTGACCCTGAAAACCGCCGAGCGGCTGATGTATCATAATTCTGGAATGAGGCAGGGCAAATCTTTTTCCCTTAGCTCCCGCCGCAAGAAGAACGGCGCCCATGCTTGCCGCCTGTCCCATGCATAAGGTAGATACATCGGGCTTAATATACTGCATGGTATCGTAAATGGCAAGTCCGGCCGTTATTACGCCTCCGGGGGAATTTATATATATGTTTATGTCTTTTTCCGGGTCTTCGGATTCGAGAAACAACAGCTGGGCGATTACGAGATTTGCAAAAGTATCGTCGATAGCCTCTCCTATAAATATAATTCTGTCTTTTAAAAGGCGCGAATAAATATCGTATGACCTTTCGCCCCTGTGGGTCTGTTCTACTACTATAGGTACAAGCGACATTTTATTTTTATTCTCCTTAAATATATTCGACTTTGTTTTGCGATAAGAAATCGAAGGTTTTATCTTCCAAAAGAGCGTTTTTTAAATTTTCCTGCGCTTCAGGCGACGAATAAAAACCTTTGACTTCATCTTCTTTCATATTTGATATTAATGCAGTATTTTTATAGAAATCTTCTAAGTCCGCATCCGCTACTGTTATATTTTCTTTCTTTTCGACGGCGGAAAGCAGAAGATATAGCGCTATATCGCGTTTTGCCATTATTTTTAAAATTCCCATATATTCTTCAGACTTTCCGTCTATATTTTTATATTTGTCCTGCTTTTTCATCTCTTCCAATCTTGATTTTGCATCTTCTTCTACTATGCTTTCCGGAAGTTCGACAGGGTTAAGTTTAATCAATTCTTCGGAAATAGAAGCTCTCAGCGCATCTTTGTATTTTTTTTCTTCGTATTCGTTAAGACTCTTTTCGACGTATTTTTTAAATTCTCCGATGTCTTTGAAGTCTCCGAAATTTTTTATAGTTTCTTCGTTAAGTTCGGGCAGTATTTTTCTGTCTATTTCCCTTACGAAACCTTTGACGGTAACTTTTCTTTCTTTGTCGTCGTATTCGAATGCGTCTCCTTTTTTCTTGCCTATGAATGCAGATTCAAAAGACTTGTCTATTATGCTCGAGTTTAAACTGATGGTATAATCCTTTGCGCTGTCTATTTCTTTGCCGTTTTCGTCTATAGTAATATAATCTATCTTTGCGAAATATTTCCCGTCCGCATCTATAATAGCCGAATCGTCAAGCTTTTCCTGGTCGGCAAGCCTTTCTAAAAGAAAATTTATTTCTTCTTCTATTGTTTTATCGGTAATTTCTCTTTTGTCTATTTTTTTAATTTTTATGTCTAAATTTAAATCTTTAATTTCCGGCATTACGTCAAACGATATGGAATACTCTGTATCGCTCTTTTTTTCCAGCACGGGCGTTCCTATAAGGTATATTCCTTTTTCAGAAATAATTTTTCTAAAATCCTGATTTAAAATTTCCGCCGCCGCTTCTTCTAAAAGTTCCGCTTCGTAATATTTCTTTATTATAGACATAGGCGCCTTGCCCGGTCTAAAGCCTTTTATATTGGCTTTTTTAGCCGCTTCGGATAATTTTTTCTGCAAAAGTTCCTGCGTCCTGTTTTCGTCCAATTTTAAAGTAACGCTTTTTTTCACCGATGTTTCGTCTATTATTGCAATTTCGTTCGACGCATTATCCATAACCTGCGATGTTCTCCTGTTTTAATATTTTTATTTTTTATAAATTATATTATATTATATTATATTTATACGAATTTGTCCTTATTATATTTATCCGACGAATATCGGGCGTTTTGAAAGCACATCCGGCAGTATAAGTTTTCTGTAAGGCATTCCCTTTGTTTCGGCTTTAATTTCTTTAATAAAATCGGTTTTGTCTATGCTAAAATTTTTTCTTTCTTTATACCTGTTTCTAATAGACAAAACTCCGCTTTCAGCTTCTTTTTGTCCTACGACGGCAATGTACGGAACCCATTCTTCTTCGGCAAACATTATCTTTTTGCCTAAGCTGAAATCCCTGTCGTCGATATCCGCCCTTATATCCGAGCCGCTTATCTCTTCTTTTAATTTAACCGCAACATCGATAAACTTTTCAGATACCGGTATAATCCTGACCTGAGTAGGGCTTAACCATAAAGGAAAGACCGGAATATCTTTTTTAAGAGCTTCTTCTATAATCAGATACATCCACCTTTCGATAGCCCCTACCGAAGAATGGCATATTATACATCCTGCTTTTTCACCGGTTTCCGTAGTAAAATTCAAACCGTATCTTTTAGCGTCTTCCACGTCAAGCTGTACGGTGGAAAGCTGGCAGGAACCGTTTACCGAGTCGACGCCTTGAAATTCGTGTTTAAGCGCCCAGTAATGCTTCATCTTAGATAAAACTTCGATAAGCGCGGGTTTTTTTGAGTATCTTAACAGTTCCACTATTTTATCTTTATATTTTTCGTAATATTCTTTGACTATTCTAAAAACTACGGCGTATTCGATTCCCGTGCCTTCCGCAAGGTCGGCGTATGTTCTGTAAAGAGTTTGATATTCGTTAAAGCCTTCTTCTAGATTAAGGCAGAAACTGTGGATATCAGGCATGGTAAAACCCCTCAGCCTTCTTAAACCCGCTAATTCGCCGCTTTTTTCATATCTGAAACTTTTTGAAATTTCGTAAAATCTTAAAGGGAGGTGTTTATAGCTCATTTTCGTATCTTTAAGCATCGAAAAAAGACCGAAATCTCCGGCAAACCTTAACACGAATTCTTTAGAAGGCGCAAATCCGCCCGTTTCGGATTTTTCATCCGGTACCAAAATTGAGTAGTGTCTTTCGTGAAACGATTCTCCCTGCCCTTTTATCTCCGGTTTATTCCAGTTGTATATCAGCGGGGTTTCTATTTCCATGCAGTTTAAGCGGTTCAAAGCTATATCTTCCGCCCAATCGGACAAAAGTTTGAAGAGCAAAGTGCCTTTTGGGTAAAAGCGCAGATGTCCCGAATCTGAATTTTCTTCGTGGTCGGCAATCTCAAGACGCCTCATAGCCGAAACCGAAGGGGGCGTCTCCCCTTCTTTTATTTTAAATTCTTCGTATGCGATTACTTTTCTTAACGAAGGAAAATCTTTAAGCGATATATCTTCTAAAATGCTTTCGTTTTTTAAATCTATTTTCGTTTCTTTGCCGTCGAAATTTAATATAAAAAATTCGCTTTCAACGTCTTTAACTACGTCTTCCCTTGTTTTTTTGTTTACGGAAGTTTTAGCCGGCATATTTGCCTGCTCTTCTTCGGATAAATATGTAATATGCCTCGACGATTCGCTTAACGGATGACCCTTGCACGATATTTTAAAGCTCTTATACCATCCGAAAGGCGCTCTGTAAACTGAATAAAACGCCGCTATTTCGTTTTTTAAAGATTCTAGCATAGAAACTGCAAGTCTTGGGTCGGCAAGACTGCTGGAAAGATGCGCATAAGGATAGACAATAATTATACGCGGTTTTAATTTGTCGGCTATATCTTTGATTTGCGTAAAAGCCTTTTTTACTATATCTTCGTTATTTTTCGCGTCTGCTTTTTCTACGGTGCAAAAAACTACTAAAGGCTCTTCAAAAAAAATGCCGGCGTCTTTAACGACCGATTTGTCTATTTCTTCTGCAACCGGTGTTTTTCCGGTCAAAGAATAACTGAAATCGTCGGCATGAATTATTAATAGCTGCATAAATTTAGTTTCAGTCGTTAGAATTAGAAGTCGTTGGGCAGGCTCTCAAGCTCTTTTGCCGTAAACACCGGACCGTCTTTGCATACGTAAACGCTGCCTACGTTGCATCTTCCGCATTTTCCTAGTCCGCATTTCATTCTGTTTTCAAGAGTAGTTATTATATTTTCTTTACTGAAACGCATTTTTTCTTCAAGAGTTTTCAAAGCAAACTTAATCATAATCGGAGGCCCGCAGACTACCGCTATGCTGTTTTCTCCTTTAAGAGGAAGCTGTTCCAGAATAGTCGGAACGAAGCCTACTTTTCCTTTCCAGTCCGGTGTTTCTCCGCCCGGATCTACCGTCACGACAAATTCAGTATCTTTATGATTTTTCCATTCTTCGAAAATATTTTTATATAAAAGGTCGCCTACGGTTCTCGCACCGTATAGTATAGTAATTTTACCGTATTTATCGCGCTCGTCGAGACAATATTCCATAATAGACTTAACCGGAGCCATGCCTATGCCGCCGCCGACGAAGATAATATCTTTACCGTGCATTTTCGAAGTATCGAAATAGTTTCCGTAAGGACCCCTGAAAGCAAGTTTATCGCCTTCGTTTAATCCGTTTATTCCGGTCGTAGCGCGTCCCGAAGTCCTGAAACTGAATTCAAAATATTCTTTTCTTAGGGGAGAGGATGAAAAACCGAAGGTTGACTCGCCCTCCCCTATCAGCGAAAATTCGCCGAACTGACCGGGAAGAAAATCAATGCTTTTTCCGTCTATGGTAAGGCGTATCGTTTTAGTGTCAGCTGTCTCCTGAATAATTTCTTTTATTTCCGCCAGTTTAGGCAAATAGATATTTTCCATTAACTATATGCTCCCGCTATATAATATTAATATTAAATTATATTATTTTAAACTATTACTTACGCCATTTCGGCTAAATTTTTCGCAACTTCTTTTATATCTATGTCTTCGGGGCAGTTTCTCGAACATCTGCCGCATCCTACGCATAAATATTTATCGAATTTCTCGCTGTAGATTTTAAATTTGTGCATCAATCTCTGTCTGTATCTGTCGCCCTGAGTAACCCTCGGATTATGTCCCGAAGTATGAAGCGTAAATATTCCGAATTGGCATGAATCCCAGTTGCGGATCCTCCTGCCTTCTTTAAGGTTGCCCTCGTCCTGAATATCGAAACAGTGGCATGTAGGACATGTGTAAGTACAGACTCCGCAGCCTATGCACAAATTTAAAATCTACAGCGAG
>JAJZLA010000159.1 GCA_021803845.1 bacterium
ATTTTACCGATTACGTAATGCAGTCTTTCGGCGGTTTAAAAACGGAATTTAATCATATGATAAATTATATGGCATATATTAAAAAATAACAGTAAAATAAAATACATAACAATTAATAATTAATGTAGTAAATTAAAAATGGCGGAAGATCAGTTCGACAAGTCGGAACAGCCTACTCCCAAACGTATTCAAGACGCAAGGGAAAAAGGACAGGTAATGAAATCGAGAGAGGTGACTACCGCTTTCGTTTTCGTCGCCGTAATTATATATCTTTATTTTAATATTTCGCATATAGGCAATGTCATCGACGACCGTTTAGTATATTTTTTATCTAATTTTTCCAATTTAAATTTAGGCTATACGGAATGTATAAAAATTATCGACGGTTTGATTTACACGGTGATTTACACCATTCTTCCTTTTATTTTATTAGTATTGTTTGCCTCGTTAATTTCTAATCTTGTCCAGGTAGGGTTTTTACTGACGTTCGAACCGCTTATTCCGGATATTACAAAAATAGACCCGGTTTCAGGCGTTAAAAGATTTTTTTCTCTTCAGTCGTTAAACGAACTCGTAAAATCTATTTTTAAATTTTTCGTATTAACGGCTATAGCATATTTTACTATTGCTCCATATTTAAAAAAGATATTGGTATTACAGTATATGACTCCTTCATACGATGCTTTTTTTACATTTAAAATTATTTATAAACTTTTTTTTAATATAATTATGGCATTGATAGTTCTTGCGATAGCCGATTATTTTTTCCAGAAATATAAGTATAACAAAGGACTGATGATGACTAAGCAGGAAGTCAAAGACGAAGCAAAACAGTTTGAAGGCGACCAGCAGGTTAAAGGAAAAATAAGAAAAATGCAGAGGGAAATCGCAAGAAGAAAAATTTTAAAAGAGGTTAAGAATGCCCATATAGTAATTACCAACCCGACGCATTTTGCGGTAGCCTTAAAATACGACAATAAAAAACATAACGCCCCGGTCGTGATTGCTAAAGGCGCCGACAACCTTGCTTTGCTTATTAAAAAAATAGCAAGGGATAACGATATTCCGACGGTTGAAAATAAAATGGTGGCGCGCGCGCTTTACGAGACGTGCGAACCCGGACAGGCGATTCCGGCATCGCTTTATAAAGCCGTAGCCGAAATACTTGCCCATTTATATACTACAAATCAAAAATTTAAACAAATATGGAGCTTTATTTAAAAAATGGCTGAAAGAGCGGAAAACGCGGCGGTTATGCCCCGCAATATATTTTTCAGAAATACCGACGTAATGCTGGCGTTTCTTTTCATGATGGTTATAGGGCTTATGGTTATACCTATAACTACGTGGATGCTTGATATATTCCTGACTTTTTCGATATCTTTCGGCATAATAATTCTTCTTATTTCTATTTATGTTTTAAGGCCGTTGGAATTTTCGGTTTTTCCGACTATTCTTTTGGTGGCTACGCTTTTCCGCCTTTCTTTAGAGATAGCCGCTACAAGGCTTATACTGCTTTACGGCTACAAAGGTCCGGATGCCGCCGGCGTCGTCATACAGTCTTTCGGGCAGTTCGTTGTAGGCGGAAACTTTGCGGTGGGAATAGTAATATTTATAATTTTTATAGTAATAAATTTCCTCGTTATTACAAAGGGCGCGACCAGGGTAGCCGAAGTATCGGCAAGATTTACGTTAGACGCATTGCCCGGAAAACAGATGTCTATAGACGCGGAACTCAATTCAGGTTTTATAACCGATGCGGAAGCAAGGAAAAAAAGGTTAGATTTAACTAAAGAAGTGGACTTTTACGGTTCCATGGACGGCGCAAGCAAATTCGTCAGGGGAGACGTAGTAGCCGCTATAATCATTATTATAGTAAACATAATAGGCGGGCTTCTTATAGGAATATTCCAGCACCATATGACGATTTTACAGGCCGCTTCGGATTATACGCTTCTTACGGTAGGCGAAGGCTTGGTGGCGCAGATTCCGGCTTTAATCGTTTCGACTTCCGCAGGTATTATAATGACGAGGGCAAGCCGCGAAAGCGACCTGTCTAAAGATTTTTCAAATCAGTTTATATCTAATCCGAGAGTTCTTTATACCGCCGCCGGCATACTGTTTTTTTTCGGAATTATTCCGGGCCTTCCCCACTGGCCTTTTATACTCTTCGCAGCAATAGCAGCCTTAACGGGTTATATAATAGTAAGGGAATCGACTAAGAAAAAAACGGCAACCGCCAAAAAAACTGCCGAAGAAAAGAAAGAAATTCCGGAATCGCAGATAATAGAAAATGCCATGCAGATAGATATTCTTGAGCTTGAAGTAGGATATAACCTTATACCGTTCGTAGATGCTTCCAGAAGCGGCGAACTTTTGGAAAGGATAAAAGGCATAAGGAAACAGCTTGCATCCGATATGGGTATTATAGTTCCGCCTATTCACATTAAAGATAATTTAAATTTAAAACCCAACGAATACATTTTTTTAATTAAGGGCATAGAAACCGCAAGATACGAAACTATGCCGAACAAACTTCTTGCCATGAACCCCGGCAGCGTTTCGGAAAATATACCGGGCGTGGTTACGAAAGAGCCGGCGTTTAATCTGCCTGCCCTCTGGATTGACGAAGGATTAAAACAGAAGGCGATAATGGCCGGATGGACGGTCGTAGAAATACCTGCCGTTATAGCGACGCACATAGTAGAGATTATTAAAAACAATGCGGCAGAACTGCTTACCAGACAGGATGTCCAAAAACTTCTCGATATACTTACCTCTAAATATCCAAAAATCGTGGACGAGCTTATTCCAAGCGTACTTTCGCTTAGTTCGGTCCAAAACGTCTTGGAAAATCTTCTTCAGGAGGGCGTTCCGATTAAAGATATGCTTACAATAGTAGAAGCCCTGCATAATTATGCGCCTAATACCAAAGACCCGACTCTGCTTACCGAATACGTGAGGAGCGCTTTAAAAAGGACGATAACTAAAACCTTGCTTGGACAGGATAATGCGGTTCATCCTCTTATGCTTGGAAAAAACTTGGAAACTGTGATTTTCAACGAATATAATAAAACTAAAGAGCAGGGTTCGGGATATTCAGGTATCGACCCTTCTTATTACGGCAAAATGGTTTCGGCTATAAAGGAAGGCGTAAAAAAAGCTTTAGACTCGGGGCAGTCTCCTGTTATTATGGCTCAGCCGCGCATTAGGCTTTTTTTGAGAAATATTTTAAACGAAATAATACCCGGCATAATCGTAGTTTCTACCGGAGAGATTTCGCCCAACATAAAAATTAAGCCCGTAGGCACTATTGAAATATCTTAAAAACATTATAATTTAATTTTATGCAGATTAAAAGATACGAAGTTTTAGACATTAAAGATGCGATAGACCTTATAAAAAAAGATCTCGGCGAAGATGCGGTTATTATTTCTACGAGACAGGTTAACGGGGCTGCCGGAGAACTCGGTTTTTTTGGCAAGCCGTTTCTGGAAGTTATCGCGGCTATAGATTATAAAGAGGAAGATATACTGCCTCCAAAAGACGAAACGTCGGTTTTTAATAAAGACATGCTTGCGCCTATTTACGACGACGTCAGGTTTTTAAAGGAAAATTTCGACAGCATAGTCGAGGATAAAGTCGATTATGCCCTTAACGTTAAATTTGAAGAAATTAAGAATTTCATGGAGGAAATAAAATTCGATTTGAACGTGCTGAAAAACGAAAGGACGTCCGGCGGAGGGCTAAAAGAAAACGATTTACTGCTTTATTTAGACGGCATTTCTTTCGACAGAAGCGTATCTTCTAAATTGATAGATATATTTTTTAAAGGGATAAAATTGTCTAATTTTAAAAAAGAAGATAAAATCGAATATTTCAAGAAATTTTTCAAAAAGATAATAGAGAAAAAAACCGAAAGAAAAAAATTCATCCGTTCTTTAGACGGAAAAATAGTAATAGCGGTTGCCGGCAACAGCGGTTCCGGTAAAACGTCCGCATCCGCAAAGTTATGCTCTAAGTTTATCTATGAGAAAAATCTTCACGTTTCTTTATGCTCTATAGATTCTTTAAAGATGGGAGGATATGAAACTTTAAAAAATTATGCCGGAAAGCTTAAAATAGATTTCACGGTAGCAAAGGATCCTTTGGGATTAAATGCTTTTATCGCCGGTTCGCGTTCGGACGTCGTAATAATCGATACATTTGCGGTTAACCATAATAACGTTTACCGTTTAAACGCTCTCGCGAAATTTTTTGAAGGACTTAAGGGTTCGGTTAATATAGAACTTGCAGTCCCGGCGCATTTTAAACATATCGACGCTTTAAGATCATATGAATCATTCAGGAATAAAATAGGAGTCAACGGAATTATTATAACTAAAACGGATGAATCTAAAGGCATCGGCAATCTTGCCGGCTTGTTTATGCTTGAAGATTCTGCCGTAGATTATGTGTCTTACGGCGAAAACGTTCCGGAAGATATCGAAGAAGCAAACGCAGGCAACATTTACCCCTTATTTTTCCCAAAGCCTGCATCGTTCTGAACGGAAAACAGTGCTAAAAAATTGAACTGAGGAATATAAAAAATGAAAAGACAAGGAAACGGCAATTCATACACGAAAATAATTTCGGTTACAAGCGGCAAAGGAGGAGTCGGCAAAACGAATATCGTCTGCAACCTTGCCTATTGTTTTGCTTCTATGGGAAAAAAAGTTATAATAATGGATGCAGATCTGAGTTTAGGAAACGTTTCGGTTTTGATGGGCATGATTCCGAAGTACAATATATCGCAGGTTATATACGGAGATAAGCAGTTAAGCGATATTATAATGACCGACCAGAACGGAATTATGATTCTTCCTGCATCTTCGGGAATACCCGAACTTTCTAACCTTACGGAACCTCAAAAGATAAATCTTATGTCGAGATTCGACGAATTTGCAGGCAGTTTAGAAGCCGGAGGACAGCCGATAGACGTCCTGCTCGTGGACACCGGAGCGGGTATATCGTCGAACGTTTTATATTTTAACCTCGCCGCAAGCGAAATATATGTCGTAGTTACGCCGGAACCTACT
>JAJZLA010000160.1 GCA_021803845.1 bacterium
TATAAAACGCTTCGAGTTTAGCCTGCAAAGGAAGTCCGTCGAAATATTTAAGGAGTTCGAGTATAAACTCTTTGCTCAGTTTGGTAATTTTCGTAATATATTCTATATCGTATTTAAATTTCATATAATTAATTTAAAAATTATTTTTATAAATTACTTTTTTTCATTATAAACAAATATTTAAAACCTCTCAAATAAAAATTATATTGTCTTGCTCTTTTATGCCAGATAGCAGTGTTTGACGTTTGATTATGTCTCGTTAGGCAAATAATATCTATCGGATCAAAATATTTTTCTAATCTTTGCCATAATAAAAATCCAACTGCGGTAAATTTCTTCTTAATCCATTGATCTGCTATAATCCATCCCATAGCCCTGCCTGGTTTCAAAATTCTTGCGACTTCAGAAGCAACTTTTTCTAATTCGTCATAAAATTCTTTTTTTTCACAAGAAATTTTACCAATACATTTTGGGTCATCAGAATACACAATATTATCTGAATATGGCGAATCAATAAAAACAAAATCAACAGAATTTTCATTTAGAGGGATTTTTCTAGAATCATTTTTAATTATATCAGCCCTAACTACATTTAAATCATAGCCGATTACTTTCCTGTTTAATTCCTTAGCCACATCAATTGTCGTGCCACTTCCACACATAGGATCAACAACTAAATCTCCTTCTTTTGTATATCTTTGAAGTAAATTCCAGATAACAAAAGCAGGTGTAACACCATTATATTTATTATTTCCGTGAGGTTTATCACCATAGTTTTGTCTAGGAAAATCCCATAATGTAGTCGATTCTATTTCCATATTTTTTATCTTTAAGAAATATAAAGTATTAGTATTATTGTATAATATATAATATATATATTTCCTTAACTCACCGTTAGAGACTATAAAAATTGATTTAACAAGTTATAAATACTGCATAAACGGCGTGCGTTTATATCTGCTTTCGCAGATATTCCCGTCTGCGTTTATCAAAGCATGTCTTTGATGCAGACGGGAATGACACCTTTTGGGTTAAAACCTCAATCTCCTCATAGTCATTCCCGCGTAGGCGGGAATCCAGATAAAAAATCTCTAACGGTGAGTTAAGGTATTTATTTATTTTAGTAACTTTTTTAAGTCATCAATAAACTTATCAAACATTTTTACCTTGCTGCTTTCTTCAATATCTGCTTCGCTTAAAACATAACTTCCGTCAGTGTCAACTTCAACAATGGCACGCCCTTTCTTTGCAGGCTTTTTAATCATTAACGTTCCATCCTCGTCTGGAGTTACGAAATAAACCTTAATATGCTTTGTTGCTTCATCAGAAGCAAGTTTTATTTTCCAATAACCAGTTTGTGCTATTCTTTCTCGCAAAGTTACTTTACTCGATAAAACGGCAACGATTTCGCTAGTTTTTGGGTCATAAATAACCAAATCAACATCAGGCAAATGCGAACCGAACTCGCCATAATCAACAATCAAATTTCTTTTTACCAAACTTAACTCTTTTGATAAATTGGCACCATTTGTTCGTTCTAAACTATTTCCATTTATAACTTGCAATCCCAAAGCCTCGACTTCATCAGTTATAATATACTCAATCATTTTTTCTAAATTTTTGCCCTTAAAAGCACGCCAAGATTGTTCGTGATCTTGTCCTGTAAAATCTTTCCTATGCTGCTCTTTTGCTTCTTTTAAAACATTTGAAATATGCCTATATGCTTGCACTCCGTATTTTTTCTTTTTTATTTTGTAAATTTCGATTAAATCTTTTATAGTCATAGTTTATTTTTCCATTATTAAAATATATTCTGTAGGATAAGCGGCTACTTTGTTTTTATCGCTTATTCTCGCAAATTTACCTGTTTTTTCATCTCTGACAGACGGCAAATTTTTTGATGGAATTTCTCTTTTGATAATATTGGCAATTTTCAATCCTAAATTTTGTAATTGTTCGGCAAAAACTTCAGCGTTTAATATCTCAACTCCTTTTAGAGCAGTATTCCCGATAACAATACAAGTTTTTCCGCCTTTTTTTAGCATTCTTTTCATTTCAACAAAAACCTGATTCATTTCGCTAAAATAAGTTGAAACTGCTTCAGCTGTTTTTTTATCTTTTTGCAATAACTCATTTCTAATTTTTTCTGCAAGTTCGCTATTTAAAGTCAAATCTTTTTTATTGTGATAAGAAGTACCGATAAATCTTTTGCGAAAATCGCTTAAATCATTTGTATATTTTAGCCACAAAGCAGTTAATTGGTGCAAATCGGCATACTCGTAAGAGGTGACATAAGGTGGCGAAGTAACAATCAAGCTAACGGAATTATCTTTGACTGGAATTGTCCTGGCATCTGTGCAATAAATTTTACTTGGTATTTCCAAATAATTTTTTTCTTTAGATAATTCATAGAATTTAGCATTTCCTTTAATCATCATTTTTATTTGTTTATAGAAAGTTTGTATTGGTTCAGATGGATTTTTATTCGGATCCCTTGTCGGTTTATTGCTTTTTTGTAACCAAATTGAGCAGTTTTTTAAAATATTAGAAAACCCGCAATAGAAAAAATCTCTAATTTCTTGGTCCTTAAATGTTAAAATCTCGTTAAAAATAAAAGCAAGTTTTCTTTTTTCTTCAGGCTTAAACCAATAATCGATTCTTTCGTGATCAGGGGTTTTTATTTTTGTTTCTTTGTCATAAGTATCTACTTTTTCTTTTAAAATAGCGAATGCCTTTTCAATTTTCTCTGGATCAATTGGAGTAGTCTTTACCTTTGTTATCAAAACAGCAACGGGATTTATATCGACGCCGACCGAAGGCCGACCCATTATTTTTGACTCAACAAGCGTTGTTCCGCAACCTCCAAAAGGATCGACGATTAAATCGCCTTCTTTTGTATATTTTTCCACTAAACGGGAAACTACTTGAGGAATAAATTTTGCAGGATAGCGATGGTATCCATGCGTAATACAGGCAGTATCCTTTCTAGTCTTATCAGAAAAAGACCACGAATAGTCAATTTTAGCTTTTAAAAATAATGCTGTTACTCGACTCATATTGTTTCTTAATTAAATCGTCCGCTTTAACATCTTACGCTGTTGTTCGAACCCCTCTCTGTACCGTCTTAATTTTGCTTTATTATTATCTCTGCATTTATCATAAAATGGCGGAGAGAGAGGGATTCGAACCCCCGGTAAGCTTTCGCCTACAATTGATTTCGAGTCAATCGCCTTCAACCGGACTCGGCCATCTCTCCGTGTAAAAAATAATTTATTTATCTTAAATAATAATATATGCGTTCTAAAATTAGTTCAATATAAAATATAGCTATACTGGAAGCGGAGAGAGAGGGATGAGCGCCCTTCGGACGCTAAAAGCGACGAACCCCCGGTAAGCTTTCGCCTACAATGAGCTGCGCTGTACTCCGTTTGATTTCGAGTCAATCGCCTTCAACCGGACTCGGCCATCTCTCCGTGTAAAAAATAATACTTTAATAATACTTTTTTATATCATTATAATAAAACTATATATTTTATTTATTTTTATTTGTCTTATTATTATTTAATTTATTAAATTCGTACGTAAGATATCCCCTTGGCATTTCGCCGGTAATATGCGCTACGATATAGCCTTTTCTGTTTATAAGAAAAGACTGGGGAATTTCATATATATTTCCGTATGCTTTTTCTATAGAATAAGTAGCCATTCCTATGGGATAAGTCACTATGCCGCCCTTAAAAGTCTTTATAAAATGTAAGACGTAGTTTTTTCCCTGATTGTTAACCGAAAGACCGATTATGGTAAAGCCGTCTTTTTTATGCGATTTGTAAAATTTTTCCAATCGCGGAATTTCGGCTCTGCAGGGAGGACACCATGTAGCCCAAAAATTTACTAAAATTATTTTCCCTTTATAGCGTTTTAACGATAAAATTTTACCTTTATAGTTGATACTGGAAACGGAAAAATACGGCGCCTTGAATTTATTTCCCGACTTTTTTAAAGCCGGTTTTTCTTTCGACGAAGAAGAATTTTTTATTGATGCTACGATTTCCGGCATCTTTACTATTATTATCGACAAAAATACTATAACTAATACAAAAGCCGATAACTTAATTATTTGCAGATTTTTTTTTGTCATATTTAATTAATTTTTTTTTATAATTCTGAGATTAGATTTTAGTTATATTTTAAATTTATATTCGTTAATAAACTTTATTAATCAGATTTTTATATGTGTTAAATAATTTTATCATAAAGCTAAAATATTATCAAAATAATATTGATAATTTTGATAATATTTTTTATTATGGTATATTATTTCATAGTATTTTGCTAAAATTGCTATACTAAATTTATTTACGGAGGCTCTTTATTAATGAAAGTCAATAAAGCGGTTTTTCCAGCCGCGGGTCTTGGAACAAGGCTTCTGCCTATTACGAAATCGATTCCGAAAGAAATGCTCGTTCTGGTAGATAAGCCTTTAATACAGTACGGCGTAGAAGAATGCATGGGAGCGGATATAACGGATATTATCATCATTACGGGTAGGGGAAAAACGGCTATAGAAGACTATTTCGACAGGTCTATAGAACATGAAATTTTACTTAAAGAAAAGGGCAAACATCATTTATTAAAGTCGGTAGATGAAATATCAAACCGCATCAGCCTTACTTATACGAGGCAAAAGGAAGCTTTGGGTCTGGGGCATGCGATTTTATGTTCGCAAAATATGGTCGGCGAAGAACCTTTCGCCGTAGTGTTGAGCGACGACATCATAGATTCCGAAGTTCCCGTCATGAAACAGATGGTCGCTATATATAAAAAATACAGATATTCCGTTTTGGCAGTTCAGCGCGTTAAAGACGAAGACGTGTCGAAATACGGAATAATCAGCGGTAAAGAAATTGAAAAAGGCTTGTATAGCGTGGAAGATTTAGTCGAAAAACCAGATATTAAAGACGCTCCTTCCAATCTTGCAATAATAGGAAGATATATATTAATGCCGGATATATTCGACTTTCTTAAAAATACCGCTCCCGGAAAAGGCGGCGAAATTCAGCTGACCGACGCCATAA
>JAJZLA010000161.1 GCA_021803845.1 bacterium
CGTTTTTGTGAAGCTTTGGGATTCTATGAGGGTTTTTAAAATATTTAATTGAGTTAACGTCATGAGTATATAATCATTTTAATTATAAAAATTATTCATTTGATTCATTATAAATCAAATCTTATAATATATTCAAGATATATTAAATTGATAACAATTCCATTATTATGATGTAAAACGGGGGTTAATTATGAAGCATAATTGGAATGCCGAAGATTACGCAAAGAATTCTCAATGCCAGTTGCAATTAGGCGAAGAACTTATCGAAAAACTTTCTTTAACCGGCAGTGAATCCTTACTTGATATAGGCTGCGGAGACGGAAAAATAAGCGCAAAATTATCTAAGATACTAAAAAAAGGGGAAGTAGTCGGCATAGATGCATCCGAAAATATGATAAATTTAGCGTCAAAAGAATTTCCAAATGATAAATTTCAAAATCTGACATTTTATCGAATGGATGCAGGAGAGATTAACTTCTCTAAAAAATTCGATATTGCTTTTTCTAATGCTTGTCTTCACTGGGTAAAAGACCATAGCGGCGTTCTTAGAAAAGTTCATGCCTGCCTTAAGCCGAAAGGCAGAATTTTATTTCAGATGGGAGGACGCGGCAATGTGGACGAAGTTTTGAATGCCGTTAAATTAGTCCTGAACAAACCTGATTGGAGCAAGTATTTCGATAATTTCGTTACGCCGCATTATTTTTACGATATAAAAGACTACGAGATATGGCTTTCGGAAAATAATTTTAAGCCTCTGCGATTGGAATTAATTACAAAGAACATTAAACATGCCGGAGAAGAAAGTTTTAAAGGCTGGCTAAGAACTACATGGTTTCCTTATACCGACCGCTTGCCGGAAACATTAAGGGGGACTTTTATTGACGAAGTATCGGAATCTTATAAAATAGACCATCCAGCAGATAAATCAGGCAATATCAATGTAAAAATGGTTCGCTTGGAGGTTGAAGCGTATGCCGTATAAATCTAATTCAGATATTATGCGTATAAAACTTTTGCACGACGATATATTGGTAATGTCAGACTGCCTTCTTATCAGTCATGTTTTAAAGAACTTGATTATGCCTTAAGAAAACGAGGCTGGCTTTCGGAGTATTTTGGCAAGCCCGATACCAAGTGTTACGCCGCCGAACATTCAGTAGAACTCATTGGATTTGCGATACTGTCCAAAACGTCTGAAACGGGAGCCGAATTTAGAATTGCCTTAAAACCGGACAAAACAGGCAGTGGATATGGTAAAATAATTACGTTAATGGTTCTTAACGATGGATTTATTAATATGAAAATTAACATGGTTCATATTAAAGTCAAGAGGAAAATCTTTGGAGAGGCTTAAATACTGCGGTTTAAGGTGGTGCCGAGAGGCGGAATCGAACCGTCGACACGAGGATTTTCAGTCCTGCGATATAGCTTGTAAGATATTGAAATAATTAATAATATAGTACGGTATATTTTTTATGTAGGGGTTTTTGTAGGGGCTTACTTATCTTTATATTCCGGCGGACGAGCTCCGATTAACGCAAAAAGATAACTTCTTATTTCTTTTACGCTGTCATTGACTTCTGAAATATCTGATTTAAGGTTCGTTTCAAGATGAGATATATCGGATTTAAGTTCTTTTATTTTATCGTCCGTTCTTTTCTCCGAAGCGCGTATAAATCCCCACGTTCCTAAAAGAATTGCAAATACGCTTGCAATAGCTGTTAAAATAATCTGCATATTGTTATCCTCTATAATTAAATTTCAAAAGCACCGCAGGTTATCCACGCTTGCGGGGCTATTTGGGCAAAGACTTAATTCTTTAATTCTTACTTTCAATATATCACAACTTTTTAAAAAAATAAAACTAAATTATATCTTTAATCTTTGCTAAAAAATCGATAGCGGCGTTTGTGATTTTTAATACTTTTTCGTTTTCGGTTTCGTAAATTTTTTTAATTTGGAATATATTTTTTTCCAACAAGATATTTTTATCGAATTCTTTGTTTTTTACGTCAGAAGCAGGCAATAATTCAACCGGATTAATATCGTAATAATCGGCAAGTTCATATATTAAATGAATCGGAATAGGAGTCTTGCCGTCTTCGTAACGACGAAGCGACTGATAGCCAATTGAAAACGTGTTCGCAATATGCAACTGCGAAAAGCCGAGCCGTTCCCTTGTTTCTTTTAGTCGTTTTCCAATTTCAACATAAATTTCGTTATCGATTTTCTCTACTTTCTTTTTCATTTAATAAATCCCCTTTTTTCGATTATACCATAAATGGCAACGTTAGGTAAATTTTGCATAATTTTGCATAAATTTTCCAAAATCTGCAATTCAAATATACCGTTTATATATATAATATTATAATATTTATAACACTATATCAAGAGCCTATTATGACTGTAAATCATAGCTTTATGACTATAAGTAATAAAAAAGTATGACTAAAATAAAGACTTGACTATTTATTCAAAAATGGTATAATTAAATATAATAAATTTTAAAATATTATATTAAAGGAGGAAAAGACAAAATGACAAAAACTAAAAAACAAATGTTGCAAATGGGTGAAGTCTTAAATTTTCTGGGAGTTACTAAGATGACGTTACGTAAAATGATGAGAGAGGGCGAAATCGACTATTTTCGCGTCGGAAAACAATATCGTTTTTCGATTAATGATATTGAAAATTACTTAATCAAAAACAAAAATAAACCTGTTACGAGGTGAATTATGTTCGAGGAACTTAAAAATTCAATCAAAGAAGTTTCGCAAAAAATTAAAAATATAGATAAAAAAACTGCTGTAGATGAATATTTATCTTTGGTTAAACAAAAAGCAGAATTAGAAAAAAAATTAACGGATAAAAAAATTAAATTAATCGAAATGCAAAAAAATAAAAAGGACAGAAGCCGCAGGGAACACGTTAAATTTTTAGCAGGTGGGATTATCGCAAAATATTATCCGAACATTTTTGAACTAAAAACAGATGAAGATATAGAAAACGCAGTAAAAAAAGTTTTAAGAATCGAAAATCAAAATCAAGATTATTTTGAAATAAATGCCGACAAATTCGAAATAATCGAAAAAGACGGCGAGGAATACTATAAAGTAAAAAAACAAATTTAATGTAGTTGCCCAAATAGCCCCGCAAGCGTGGATAACCTGCGGTGCTTTTTTTAATCTATCTGGTTGGAGAAAAAATGAAGATAGAACCCAGACACGATTTTAGCAATCACGACTGGAAGGAAAAATATTCAAGAGCTCCGAAAAAAAAAGAAAATGAATTAAGAATTTCTTCTGGAGTTGCACGAGGTAATTTTTCGGCGCATAAAGGCGGTTTTTCGGGGAATAAGACATGGTCGGTGATGGCGAGGGCGACGGTTTTTTCAGGCGTAAAAAATAGGGGCAGAGCGGCGGCGTTCGCTGAATATATAGAGAGAAAAGAAGAATGTATTTGCGCCGTCGGCGATCCTGAAGCCAAGAAAAAATTTGCAGAAATCGAAAAAAAATTACTATCGGAAAACCCGAATCGAGTTACACAAAGACAACTAACCATTCCCGTTCCGGTGGAATTTTTAAATAATGCAGATAAAAATATGCAAAAGTTTGCTGAGCAGTTCGGCAAAAAATACTTCGACATCTGCGCAACATGGAATATGGCTTTACATCAGGGCGGAAAAGATATGAAGAACCCCCATATCCATATCATATTTAGCCCAGTTGACGCGGCGGGAAAAAATATAAGAGACTTATCGAAAAGCAATTATATGTTTTTGGACGCATTGAAGAAAGACGTTGGCCAGTTTTTACATAATGAACTTAGCGTGGAAATAAGAACTATCGATAAAAAACAAGCAAGGAAAAGGTATCCGCGGTGGGTGGTGGAGGCAGCGAAAAGAGCAGAAAAAGCGGAATTAGCGGGCGATAAAGGAGCTTTAAAGCAAGAATATATCAAGCGTTATCCGATTTTTGAAGAATTTATAAAAGAAAAAGAGAGGAAAAAGAAACTTCAAGAATTTAATGAATTAAAAAGCGAGGAAAAAAAATTCAACGAAAAGTTTAAAGACTTCGCAGAAAAAACTAAAAAAGTTTTCGATAAAATAACGGGCAGCGAAGAAGCGAAAATTAAGGAAAAGGTTAAAGAAATTCAGGAGGGCAAGGATATGTGCTGGGAAAAAAAACAGAAAAACCAAGAACCTACTAAAGAACCTGCTAAAGAAAAACCGGAACCGGAAAGCCAAAAACCACAATACAAAACCCAGAGGAAAAAAGAAATTGAATCCGAAATTAAAAAAATAGATAAAATCAATGAAAAATTGAATAAAAAAATTAATTCACGCTGGTTCTCGGTTAAAGAAAAAGAACAATTAATCAGCGACAGGGAATATAACAATATGCTTAAAATGGGGTTAGAATCAGAACTTCGTTCTATAGAAAAACCGTCAGTACCAAAACCGAAAATAGAAATACCAAAACCCGACGAAAATAAAAAATATAGCGATGAATTACAAAAAATGCAACAGCATCAAGTATCTCAAGAATTTATTAAAAAAAATAATAACGAAAATAAATTAAAAAGGTGATTATTATGAAATTTTTTAAGAAAATGAGTAATAGCAAGGCTTTGAGACCTCGTAGCCGTTACGAGGTGATTTTTTTAGCGGTATTTTTATTTTTTGCTTTTACTCCCTTAACGGCTTCGGCGCAGGGAATTATCACTTTCGACCCTGTTACGGGAAATATCCGGGCGTGAAGTTTTAGGGTTCTTGGTTTTCGGTCTTTGGGTTTCCGGTTGGAAAAAAAAGGTCTTTGGTTTCCGGCAGTCGGGTTTAAATGGTTTTTTAGTCGTCGGGTTTTGGCAGTTGGTAGTCGGGTTTATGGATAAAAAAGGTTAATGGTTTTATACCTAAACGAAAAATCAAAGGCCTTAACGGTCAAATTAGAGCGTTTTTTTTAACGTAAAATTTTAAAAAACGGGGGCATTTATGAAAAAAGAGGAAATTAAAGAAATTTTAACAAAAATAGCAGCTGATGATAGCG
>JAJZLA010000162.1 GCA_021803845.1 bacterium
TAGATGCCGCAAGGGCAAGAGAAGCTGCAAGAAAAGCAAAAGAACTCGTAAGAAGAAAAAGCCTGCTCGATTTTTCTTCCTTGCCCGGAAAATTAGCCGACTGCCAGGAAAAAGATCCGGCGCAGTGCGAAATTTATATAGTAGAAGGAGATTCCGCCGGGGGCAGCGCCAAACAGGGCAGGGACAGAAAATATCAGGCTATTTTGCCTCTAAAAGGTAAAATTTTAAACGTAGAAAAGGCAAGGCTCGAAAAAATGCTCGGTTCCGAAGAAATTAAAATATTAATTACGGCGTTAGGCGGCGGCATTACTTCCGGAACTTCAAAAAAAGAAGAAAGTTTTTTTAATCTCGCCAAACTTCGCTATCACAAGATAATAATAATGACCGATGCCGACGTGGACGGTTCGCATATAAGAGCTTTGCTTTTAACTTTCTTTTACAGGTACATGAAAGAAATTATAGAAAACGGCTATCTTTATATCGCTCTTCCGCCGCTTTACAGGGTAAAAAGGGGAAATAATGAGGTGTATCTTAAAGACGACGAGAGTTTAGACGTTTTTATTATTAACGAATCTTTAAATTCTATAAGCGTATATAAGAAGCAGGAAAATGCCGCAGATATTATTTTAGACAAAAACTGGATAAAAGACTCTATAAATAAGATTAAAAACTACAGGAATCTTCTGGACAAATTAAATAAAACACATATATCCGGCGATGTAATCGAATATTTAATCGACAACGATATATCTTCAAAAGATCTGCTTAAAGAAGGACGGCAGGATAAGTTATCCGCCGTCTTAAATTTCCTAAAAGATACGGGATGCGCCGCCGAGTTAAAAAACGATGAAGATTTTGAAGATTATAATAAAATAACCGTAAAATTTAAAAATTTTATCCCTTCCGTTTATTTAGATAAAAAATTCTTGGAATCGGTAGATTATAAAACCGTATATAGTTTAGGAAAAGATATAAAGTCTCTTGAATTTTCAAACGTAGTTATCGTAGCCGAATCGAAAAAATACGAAATAAAAAATATGGGTGATTTTTACGATATTATTAAATCAAAAGCGCCCCAAAATATATCTATTCAAAGATATAAAGGACTTGGAGAAATGAATCCGGAACAGCTCTGGCAGACGACTATGAATAAAGAAACAAGGACGCTTATAAAAGTAAATATAAACGACCTCATTGAAGCCGACGGAATATTTGATATTCTTATGGGAGACAGGGTTGAGCCGAGACGCAAATTTATCGAAGACAATGCGTTGCAGGTAGTTAATTTAGATATCTAAAGAGTTTTAATTTTTGGAAGATTTTGTTTTTGCCTGAGCTTTCGGTTTTCTTTGCGAAGATTTGCTTGAATCCGCTGCCGGCGATTTTTTATTTTTAACCGCCGTTCTTTTTTTAACGGGTTTTTTTGTTTCTTGCGTTTTATTTTCGATAAGATTAGAACTCTTTATATTTACTTCGTGTTCAGGTTTATCGGCGTCGTGTTCGTTAATATCGTTAAGGGGATTTATCTGCTCTTTTAAGTCGGAAGAAGCTTTTTTAAACTCTCTTAAGCCTTTGCCTAATGTTTTTCCGAGTTCCGGCAGTTTAGAAGGTCCGAATATGAGCAAAGCTATTACCGCTATAATGATTAATTCCGGTGCGCCTATTCCAAACATAATATTTATACCTCGCTTTATTTTTTATTATATAACAGTTAATCGAAATATTCAAATTTATTTAAATACTTTAATCCTGCAATAGAAAATATATAGATGTTCCTTCTATACGTAAATTCTGCATAAACGGCATGCCGTTTATGCAGAAAATTAAATTTATATTGCGGGATTAAGGAAATACGTTGACAGAATCCAATTCTGTCGCAGTCACAAATCGATTATGCTATACGTAAACGATATTTTTTACAGTATTCAGGGTGAGTCTTCATATTCGGGCTATCCCTGTAAATTTATCAGGCTTGCCGGATGCAACCTGAGATGCGCTTACTGCGATACGCAAGAAGCGTTGGACATAAAAAATTCTAAGCCGCTCGGTATAGACGATATAATTAAATCGGCATGCGGCTCAGGCCCTGCCGGCGTAAAACTTATTGAAATTACCGGCGGCGAACCTATGCTGCAAAACGAATCGCTTGAACTTATGAACAGGCTGATCGAATTAAACTATACGGTTTTATTAGAAACAAACGGAACTATTAGCCTTAAAAAAGTGCATCCCGACGTTATTAAAATTATAGACGTAAAATGCCCGTCAAGCGGTCATTCAAAAGCATTTTTTTTTGAAAATTTAAAATATATAGGTCGAAACGACGAAATAAAATTTGTTATAGGAAACAAAGACGATTATGATTATGCGAAAAATTTTATAACGGAATACTCTCTTGGCCAGACAAGGCTGATATTCTCTCCCGTCGAAGGCGCCGTTTCGCACGGCGAAATTGCAGGGAAAATATTAAACGACGGACTTAACGTCCGGCTTGGGGTTCAACTTCATAAGATTCTGGGATTAAAGTAGTTTTTTATAATACCGGCAGTAGTTTTTTAAAAAACAGTCCGAACACTTTGGATTTCTTGCCATACAGTAAGTTCTGCCGTGGTAAATAAGCCATCTGTGCATTTTCATCCACAAATTGGAAGGTATTATTCCGGTAAGATCATTTTCCGTTTTTTCCGGCGTATCGGAATCGGCAAGCCCTAAGCGGTTTGCAACACGGAAAACATGGGTATCCACCGGAAAACGGTCTTCGTTAAAATATGTGCCGAGAATAACGTTTGCCGATTTTCGTCCAACTCCGGGCAGGGAAACCAAGGCATCGAAATTTGCAGGAACGTCGTCATTATATTTTTCGGAGAGAATTTTTGACGTTTCAATAAGATTTTTTGCTTTATTATGAAACATTCCGCAGGTTTTTATCTCGTCTTCAAATTCTTTCGGATTTTTTATTGCTAAATCGGAGGGCTTAGAATAAACTTTAAAAAGTTTATCGGTTATTATATTAACTCTTTTATCGGTGCACTGCGCGGAAAGAACTACGGCTACTAAAAGCTGAAAGGCATTATTAAAGTTTAAAAAAGGCTTTAACTCGCCGTAGTTCTCTTCAAAAAGATTTATAACCTTATCTGTATATCGATATTTCAATATTATTTAAAAAATTTTATAATATTTCAAAAACGTTAAAAAAATAAGAAATTTCAAATTTTGCGGATTCTATGGAATCCGAACCGTGAACCACGTTTCTTTCGATGCTTTCGGCAAACATTTTCCTGATAGTTCCTTCTTTCGCATCTTTAGGGTTTGTAGCTCCCATTATTTCCCTGTTTTTTAATATAGCGTTTTCGCACGACAGAACCATAGGAATAATAGGTCCTTCCGTCATAAAATCTACCAGGCTGGCAAAAAAAGGTCTTTCTTTATGTATATAATAAAAACCTTCAGCCTGTTTTTTTGTAAGGTGAACTTTTTTCATGGCTTTAATTTCAAAGCCGTTATCTTCAAATACCGAAATAATTTTGCCGGATAAACCCTTTTTTACGCCGTCGGGCTTAATTATGGAAAGCGTTTGCTCAATCATTAATGCTCCTTATTTTTTTATATTATTAACCTTTCTTAACCTCTTTTGCCAGCCTGAATCCGATTTCCAAGGCTTTTTTGTTATAGTCTTCAAATCCTTTAGGCACTCTTTTCATTAATGCTTTTTCAATAGAGTCGTGAGATACTATTCCGGATATTTCAACTAAAACCCCGAGAGATATAATGTTTAATCCTAAAAGTTTTCCAAGCTCTTCCCTTGCAGACTTAACCATATCAAGCACGTATAATTTGCCTTTTGCTTTAGAAAAGTCGGTTACCAGTTCTTTATCGACTATAACTATGCCGTCGTCTTTTACGTCGTTTATATACTTATTAAAGGCTTCCTGAGTTAAAGAAACCATATAATTAACTTTTGTAGCCTTAGGATATTCTATCGGGTCGTTGGATATAATAACTTCCGATTTGCTTGAGCCTCCCCTTGCTTCAGGTCCGTAAGACTGTGTTTGAACCGCATTTTTGTTTTCGTAAATTGCAGCTGCGTCCGCCAAAATAATACCCGCTAATATCAGACCCTGTCCTCCGGAGCCGGAAAACCTGAATTCTATTCTGTCGCTCATATTGATAACCCTCTTTTATAATTATTATTTTGTTTTTAATAATTCTAATTTTTTATGATATTCCCCGCAAAATTCAGGCTTGTCTTTTGCCTCAAACAATACTCCGGTTTTAAATCTTCCGGCAAGTTCTTCCGGAGACATATTTTCGGCGGAACGCGCGGGAACAGCTTTTTCTTTCTGATATTTAATCATTTCCACCGGAGATTTCATTTTATTTCTTCTTCCGTAGGAAATGTGGCAGTTAGTTATAACGTCTAATACCGAAAAGCCTGTATGGTTTAATGCATCGACCATAAATTTTTCAAGCTGGACGGCATGGTAAGAAGTCGATCTGCCTACCCAGGTCGCTCCTGCGGCTTGAGCTAAATTACATACGTCGAAAGGAGGCTCGATGCTGCCGAAAGGCGTCGTAGTAGCAAAACTATCAAGCGGCTGAGTCGGAGAATACTGTCCGCCCGTCATACCGTATGTATAGTTGTTAAAAACGATCAAGGTCATATCGATATTTCTTCTTGCGGCATGAATAAAATGGTTTCCGCCGATAGCAAGAGCATCCCCGTCGCCGGAAATAGTAATAACTTTAAGTTTCGGTTTATACATCTTCATGCCTATTGCAAAAGTCAGAGCCCTGCCGTGAGTAGTGTGAATCGTATTAAAATCTACGTAGCCCGGAAGCCTCGATGCACAGCCGATACCAGAAGTTATGACTACCTCGTCTTTAGAATAGCCGCATTTATGTATCGCCCTTAAAAGAGCTTTTAAAATAATTCCGTCTCCGCATCCCGGACACCATATATGCGGCAAAGTATTTTTACGCAGATAATAATCATAATTAAATTTTGTTTTTATCATTTTTAA
>JAJZLA010000163.1 GCA_021803845.1 bacterium
TCTTAGCATCGGAAGTTATACCGGCTCCGCCCGAACCGTCAAAACCCGCAACTGATAAAATTTTTAACGTCAAAATAATTTGTCCTTTTATTTACTTCTTTTTACTTTTTCTTTCTTAAAATCCCTCATGCTTCTTAAAATATCGTAAACTTTCGAAGCGCTCCTCGTATTTAAAATATCCGATTTTTTTGCCCAGCCTTTTCTGGCTATACCGACTCCGTAGTTAACAAGGCGTATTCCTTCTGTTTTGTGCGCGTCCGGATTAATTGAAAGCATAACGTTTTTAGATAAAGCTGATTTTATATGCCTCCAGTCGATATCCAGCCTTTTAGGATTAGCATTAAGTTCTATAACGGTTTTGTATTCCGAAGCGCTGTCTAAAATCCTGCCTACATTTAAAGGGTATTCTTTTCTTTCTAAAAGAAGTCTGCCGGTAAGGTGGCCAATCATGGTCGTGTACGGATTTTTAATTGCTTTAACTATTCTTTCGGTCATAAGAGATTCCGTCATATTAAAGTTTGAATGCACTGATGCTATGACAAAATCCAGTTTGGACAAAGTTTTATCATCATAATCCAAACTGCCGTCGGGTAAAATATCCGACTCTACGCCTTTAAAAATTTTAATTTTATCTGCATATTTTTTATTAAGCCTCTCGATATATTCGATTTGAGATTCAAGCTCATCGGCAGAAAGCCCGTTGGCGTAATGCGCCGATACCGAATGGTCGGAGATTCCTATGTATTCGTATCCAAGCTTTATACATTCTTCTACCATAGCTTCCATGCTTTCTTTTCCGTCGGTATAAGTAGTATGAATATGAAAAACTCCGCGCAGGTCTCTTTCTTCTATAAGAACGGGTATCCCGCCGTTTAGCGCCGCATCGAGTTCCCCTGTTCCCTCCCTTAATTCCGGAGGAATATACTGCATACCGAAGACTCCGTAAAATTCCTTTTCGTCGTTTACTTTTATTTTATTTGTTTTAATTTCGTTTTTATTCCTTTTAAATATGCCGTATTCGTTTATTTTATAGCCGTTTGCTTTTTCAAGCGACCTCAGCTCTTCATTATGCATTTTAGAGCCGGTAAAATGATGAAGCGCATAAACGAAATCTTCGTAAGGCACTAACCTTAAATCGGCGTGTATGCCGCTCTTTAAAATTATGCTTGTTTTAGTTTCGCCGGAAGATTCCGTTCTTAAAATTTCGGGATATTTAAACAGCCGGTCGAAAAACTGCGGCTCTTTTCCTGCGGCGACGGAAAGCACCATGTCTATATCTCCTACGGTTTCCATTTTTCTTCTGAGAGAACCCGCTGTCTGAATATCGTATATGATTTTTTGGGGCGTATTTTTAAGATAATATTCAAGCATAAGGGCTTGGTTTAAAGCGTCGGGATATAAAAATCTGGTTTTAAAAATATTAAATTCTTCCAACGATTTTTTTAAATTTTCTATAGATTTTTCTCCGAAACCGTGGATATCTTTTAACTTATTGGATTTTAAAGCATTTTCCAAATCGGCCGCGCTCTTAATATTAAAATTTTCATATAAAAGCCTTGCTTTTTTGGGACCTAATCCCCTTATTTTTAAAAGCTCGAATAAGCCGTCCGGCACCGATTTTAGAAGTTCGTCGTAATAAGCGAGGCTTCCCGTCTCTACAAGCTCTTTTATTTTAAGATGCAGGTCTTTTCCGATACCGGGGATATTTAAATTTTTTCTCTCTATAATAATATCGGATAAACTTTCTCCAAGCCTGCTTATTACGGCGGAAGCATTTAAATATGCCCTTATTTTAAAGGGATTTTCGCCTTTAATTTCCAGTATTTCGGCTATATGTTCGAAAACTTCGGCAATTTCCGCATTCGTCATAAATTTTTATTTACTTAAATTTGCCGATAGAAACAGTTAAAATGACTATAAAGTTTAATAAACGCTGGATAAACGGCATGCGTTTATATCCGCCTACGCGATATTTCCGTCCGCGTTTATCAAAGCATGTCTTTGATGCGGACGGAAATGGACACCCGTTGGATGAAGACCTAAAAACCTGCAAAGTCATTCCTGCGTAAACAGATATAAACGCATGCCGTTTATCCAGAATTAAAATTTTCTATCGGCAATTTTGGGATTTATATATAATTTGTATATGTTCATTCAATTATGTTATATTATATATTAAATTTAATTAAACTAAAACTAAAACATGGATATTTTACTGCTTAAATTTTTAACAGACGCTATAGATATAGTGAAAGATATTCTTTATATCTATATGTGGGTGATCATTATTAAAGCCCTGCTTTCATGGGTAAGCCCCGACCCTTATAATCCCATAGTCCGCTTCATTAACGATATTACCGAGCCGGTGCTTAATAAAGTAAGGCTCATACTTCCGGTAGGTTCTTCTTTCGCTTTCGATTTTTCTCCGATAATAGTCATACTAATAATAATAGCCTTGATGCAGCTGCTAAATTTTATAGAATACAGATATATTATGCAAAACGTACCGTTTATAATTTTGAGGCGCTGACTTTTACCTTGCTTACATTTATATTTATATATATAATTAACCGATTTTAACGCAGGAGTTAAAATTATGGAACTTTCTCCAATAGAAATAAGATCGCAAAAGTTTTCAAAAAAAATTAAAGGGTACGACGTAACAGAAGTCGAAAATTTTCTTGAAATAGTCGCAAAAGATTTAGAAAAACTTTACGGGGAATACTACGGACTAAAAGAAGAACTCGTCAAAAAAAATCAGGAGATTGCAGACTACAAAGAAAAAGACAAGTCTATAAGCGAAGCGATACTTATGGTGCAGTCGGTTTCCAACGACATCAAAAAAGCGGCTATTATGGAAGCGGAATCTATAAAAAACAGGGCTGTTTCCGAATCGGAAAACATAATAAAAGACGCAAACAAAAAATATGCCGAAATCGTCAAGAATATCGAAGAATTGTTAAACAAGAAGATAATTATAGTAAATTCTTTAAAAAATCTGCTGCAGACAAATATCGATATAGTAAACAGGGAATCGGAAAAAAATCTTGGGATTTCCTTGCCGGAAGAACCGATAAAAATAGATGCTTCCTCTTATATTAAAGGCAGCGCCGAGCTTAAAGAGGATTCTTCCGTTAATGCCGCCGAAGCAAAGAAAACCGACGAAAATTACGATCTTGCAGATTTTTTAAAAAATAGCGGAATAGAAAAAAAAGACGGCAAAGAGGACAAAGAGGAAATTTCCAAAACGGAAGACGGCGAAAAAAGTATGGAGGAAATGCTGGGCGATATTAATAAATTTTCTTTCTAAGACTTATATTTATTTATATTATGTGATATACTTATAAAGTACGACATATGCCGATAGATATTAATTACCAGAATTGCGCCGCATTAAATTATTTATCGTTAATTTTAATTAACATTAATCGTCTAGAGGTAAAAGAATATGAAAATATTGCTTATTCAGCCAAATAATACAAGCACTATAGGATTAAATAACGTATCGTTAATAGAACCCACCGGATTAGAAGCCATAGGCGGAAGTCTGCTCAGAGACGAGCATACGGTTAAAATAGCAGATTTAAGAGCCGTAGATTACGACCCCGACAAATATTTAGAAGATAAAATAAAAAGTTTTAAGCCGGATGCGGTCGGTTTTTCATGTTCGTTTACTCCCGACGTGTACAGGACTATCGAACTTGCAAAAAGAATGAAAAACGAATTCGGAATACGTTACGTCTTTATCGGCGGACATCACGTTTCCGTATATCCTTACGATTTTAACGTTAAAGAAATTGATGCTATAATAATAGGGGAAGGCGAATATACCGTAAGGGATCTCGTCGGGGCATTTTCTTCAAATACGCCTCTTTCAAACGTTAAAGGCATAATATACAACGAAAACGGCAGCCAGATAAAAACGCAGGAAAGACCGCTTCTTAAAAACATAAACGACCTTCCTTTCTTTGCAAGGCATCTTACCGAGGAATTCAGAAAAAAATATTATCTTGGTATCAGAACTTCGCTGGCATGCTTAGAAACGGCAAGAGGATGTCCTTTTAAATGCGATTTTTGCAGCGTTTGGAATTTTTACGGCGGTTCTTACAGATCAAAAACGCCTGAGCGCGTCGTAGCCGAATTAAAAGAAATTAAGGAAGATTACATACTTGTTACCGACGACAACTTCTTCAGCGACGTTAAAAGGGCAAAAAAAATAGCGGAACTTTTAAAAAAAGAAAAAATATATAAACTATACACTATACAGGCAAGGAGCGATACTATAGTCAAGCATCCCGAACTTATATCTCAATGGAAAGAAATGGGGCTGTCTAATATTTTTATCGGCTTCGAAAGCATAGACGACGAGAAACTGAGCAGTATAAACAAAAGCAACTCTTCGTTAAATAACGAAAAAGCATACTATATAGCAAAAAAACAGAATGTAGCCGTAACAGCTTCTTTTATAGTTTCTCCGGATTTCACGAAGATGGATTTCAATAAATTAATCGGCTTCGTTAAAAGGCTTAAGATAAGCGTGCCCGTATTTTCCGTACTTACGCCTCTCCCGGGAACAAAACTTTATAACGAATTAAAAGATAAATTAACCGTTAAAAACTATTCTTACTACGATCTGTTTCACCCCGTTTTAGAAACGGTCTTGTCAAGAAACGATTTTTTTAAAGAATTTTCCAATCTGTATAAAACATCATATAAAAGTTTAAATTTAAGGGCAAACGATATTTTTTTTATTTTAAAATACATACTTTCCGGAAAAATGCCGGTTACGCATATGTTTAAACTTAAAAAATCCATGAAAAATATTTCCACCCCTATGACGTATATAAATTCTTTGCTTCTGGAAAACAAAAATTAATTATTGCAATTTTTATTTTAAAATATTATAATTTTTATTTTAAATAACAAAAGTACTTTTAAGGAGGGTTTTATAATTGGCTAAGAAAAATTTTTTAAAAGGGATCGTTCACGAATTTCCAAAAAAATACGAA
>JAJZLA010000164.1 GCA_021803845.1 bacterium
TCCTCTTTAATTTTTTTAAATTTTTTATCGGCGTTTTCATAATTAGTATGAGGCAGAATTCCTATGAAATCATTAAAATCTATTCTAAAAATTATGTCCGTTTTTCTTAATTTTTGCTTAAAATAAAGACCTATATATTTTAACACTTGATTAAGTTTTTCGTTTCCGAAAGATTGTCCGAAAAATAATAAATTTTCAAAATTAAATACCGTTATCGATAGAGGAATGCAGTATCTTTCCGCTCTTTCAGTCTCTTTTGTAAAGAATTCTTTAAATTGGCTTTTTAGCATTAAGCCTGTAATTTCGTCAAAAACATAATTATTAAGCCCCTGCTTTGCGCTTAAATTTAAGAAGTACTTTACCGATGCTGTGAACTCGTTAAATATAAAGAGAGTTCCCGAGAAAAGTCCGAATTTATTTAGAAGCGTTATACCGTCTATACGGAAAAATTTTTGGTCGATTCTGCCTGAAGACGTTTTCAAATCAACTTTTTTATTGATGTTTAAACCGGTTAATTCATTTATTCTTATTATATCTTCAGGCAATTTTTCGTCATAAGAAAAGAATATCGAACCTCCGGAATAATTAGAAAGAATTTTAGCCTGCTCGTTCATGTAAATTATTTCGTCTTTAACCCCTTTTATAGCTATAGGCATATTTGCGGAACCAAAAGATTTTTCGTAATTTACGTCTGACGACGAATCCGATGCCGATCCAAACATCTGGACTTGATTGAAAATGTCCATAGTTTTTTAAAAAATAATTTTAAAATTGAATTTTTTTTTAATATATTTTATACTATTTTATGATGCATATTTTAGCTCGGTTTATTTTTTAATAACTTAAATAGAATATGCATAAATAGCAATATTATATTAATTATATAACAATAAAATATAAATATGAATAGAGAATATACTTTTTTTTGGGGATGTACTATACAGGCAAAATTCCCTTTTATGGAAAAAGCTACGAGATTAGTCTTAGACAAGCTGAATATAAAATATAAAGATATCGATTCTTTTACATGCTGTCCGGAAAAATCTTTAATTAAAAATATAGACGAAAATCTTTTTGATTTAACGGGCATTCGAAATATAGCGCTTGCGGAGAAACAGAATGCGGATATAATTTCCGTATGTACCGGATGTTATTCCAATCTTAAGCAGATTAGGAATAAGGTTGCATCCGACCTTCCGTATCAAAAAAAAATTAACGAAACTCTTGAAAAAATAGACCTTAATTTTTCCGGCGAAACATCCGTTTACCATTTCATTGAGCATCTTCACGACGAAGTAGGACTGGATAAAATCAGGGCAAACGTTAAGTATCCGCTAAAAGGTTTAAATATTGCAGTACACTACGGATGCCATTTAGTAAGACCGTCGCATTCCATAAATTTCGATTCCCCTTTTGAGCCGCGTAAATACGACAATATTTTAAAAGCTATCGGGGCTGACGTAGTTCAGTATAAAAATAAAATGATGTGCTGCGGACAGGCTTTAGACAGGGTGGATGAACACGATAAATCTCTCGTTATGGCAAGAATAAAACTTGATGCCGTTAATGAAAGCGGAGCCGACATAATCACTACCGTTTGTCCGTCGTGTTTTACGCAGTTCGACACGAACCAGTATATGCTTTTGAAAGAAGGCATAAAGCGTCAGATTCCGGTTATAACTTTAGAGGAGCTTATGTGTTTGGCTTTTGGCATAGAAGAAGCGGAAGAACTAATTTCTCAGCATAAAATAAAAGCCGGAAAATTTCTTGAAAAATTTAAAAAGATAAAGGCTGTAACCGATTATACTACTATTTTCGACAAAGATTCGTTAGTCAGATGCTATAACTGCGGCGCGTGTAAAAACGATTGCCCGATGAGCCTCTCCTTTGAATCTTATAATCCTCCTTTAGTAATAAAAATGATTTTAGAAAACGATATCGAAAGAGCTATGTCTTCAAAAATAGTATGGGAATGTCTCGAATGTCATACATGCGTCGAATTATGCCCTCAAAATTATAGTTGGGAGAAAGTTCTTACGACTTTAAAAAATCTTGCGCTAAAAAACGACGTCGGTCCGCAGAAAGTTAAAAAAGCCGGAGAGCTTTTCTTTAAAACTTTAAGGCTCGGCGATCCGCAGGAAGGAATGCGGAAAAAGCTAGGGCTTCCTCCTGCCAAAAAGATTTTAGATAATGAATTTAAAAGAATATTAGACGAAAATATTTTATAGATTTATTGTTAAAAAAGCGTATATATGTTATATTTAATATAAAGTATACTTTATAAATAAATTTACAAAAAGCAGAGGTACTAAAGTGTTAAAAATAAAAAATAAATTTAATACGGAAAGAGATATATCGGGTTGCGGCCTATGCGGTATTATAAATGCCAAAAAGGTTAAAACCAACGGAAGCGACATTAAAAAAGCTATTTCGGTGGAACATGACAGAGGAAACGGTTTAGGCGGCGGTTTTGCCGTTTACGGCAATTATCCGGATTATGCAGATATTTACGCTTTCCATATAATGTACGATAATCTTTCCGCTAAGACCGACGTCGAAGAATACCTAAGAAATAATTTCATTGTAGAAAAAGAGGAGCCTATTCCTACTTTTAAGACCTCTAAAATTTACGATCATCCGTATCTTCACCGTTATTTTATAAAACCTAAATCCGACAGGCAGGATAAGTTGTTTCACGAGTTGGAAGACGATGATTTCGTGGTAAACAGCGTTATGCTAATTAATCAAAATTACGACGGCGCTTACGTGTTTTCAAGCGGAAAAAATATGGGAGCATTTAAAGGCGTAGGATATCCCGAAGACGTAGCAGATTTTTACAAGCTGGAAGAAATAGAAGGTTATATGTGGACGGCGCACAACAGATTTCCTACAAATACACCCGGCTGGTGGGGCGGCGCGCATCCTTTTACCCTTTTGGACTGGTCTATCGTCCATAACGGAGAAATATCTTCTTACGGCATCAATAAAAGATATTTAGAGATGTATAAATATAACCTGGCATTAAGAACAGACACGGAAGTTATAACCTACATTTTAGATCTTTTAATAAGAAAACATAAAATTCCCGTGCGTTTAGCTTTAACGGTGCTAGCTTCTCCGTTTTATCAAAAAATAGATAAAATGGAAAACGACAAAAAAAAGCTTTTTACGGCGTTAAGGCAGGTTTACGGAAGCGCGCTTTTAAACGGACCTTTTGCTATAGTTTTTGGATATTCCGGCGGCATGGTAGCTATGAACGACAGAATAAAACTTAGGCCGCTTGTCGCAGCTTCTAACGGTGATTTTACATATGTCGCTTCCGAAGAAGCCGCTATTCGTGCAGTTTGTCAGTCCCCCGACATGGTGTGGTCTCCAAAAGCAGGAGATCCCGTCATGGTAGAGTTTGACGATATAAAAGAAAAGACGTCTTTGAAAGGAGGACTGCTTAGTTTATGACAAAATCTTCTTTTTCCAATATCCAATCGGAATACTTAGCTGTCATAGATCATAATAAATGCGTAAGATGCAAAAGATGTATCCAAAATTGCGGATGGGGAACTTACAGTTTCGGCGGCGACAAAATTCTTGCAGACCATTCTAAATGCGTAGCATGCGGGAGGTGTTACACCTACTGCCCGGAAGGAGCTATCTCTATAATTAAAAATCCTACCGTTATCAGAGAAAATGCGAACTGGCAGGAACCGCTCGTAAAAAATATCTGGAGGCAGTCGGAAACAGGCGGTATAGTTATTTCAGGAATGGGTACTACGTTTAAATATAAAAAATATTTTGACCATATACTTTTAGATGCCTGTCAGGTTACTAATCCTTCTATAGACCCTTTAAGAGAACCTATGGAGTTAAGGACGTTTCTCGGCAAGAAACCTTCAAAATTAGACTTTGATTTCGACGAAAAAGGCGAACCTGTTTTGAAGACAAAAATGCCGCCTCAGATAGAACTTCAGACACCCTTTGTTTTCGGCGCTATGTCATACGGCTCTATCTCTCTTAATGCACAAAAGGCTATGGCTTTAGCGGCAAGGGCGCTCGGTATAGTTATGAATACCGGAGAAGGCGGACTGCATGACGATTTAGTACCTTTCGGTAAAAATATTATAGTTCAGGTTGCATCCGGACGATTCGGCGTTCACAGAGATTATTTAAACAGCGGCGTGGCAGTCGAAATTAAGATAGGACAGGGTGCAAAGCCCGGTATCGGCGGACATCTTCCCGGAGAAAAAATAGGAATAGATATTTCAAGAACAAGAATGATTCCCGTAGGAACGGACGCTATTTCCCCCGCACCACATCACGATATTTACTCGATTGAAGATTTAAGACAGCTTATATATGCAATTAAAGAAGCGACCGATTACGAAAAACCCGTATCCGTTAAAGTAGCTGCGGTTCATAATATAGCCGCAATAGTAAGCGGTATAGTCAGAGCCGGCGCCGACATAGTTTATATCGACGGATATTCCGGCGGTACAGGCGCAGCCCCTATCGTTATCAGAGATCATGTAGGAATACCGATTGAACTTGCTCTTGCACAGGTTGACGAGAGATTAAGGGAAGAAGGCATAAGAAACGAAGCTTCTATAATAGCCGCGGGAAGCATAAGATCCAGCGCAGATGCCGTAAAAGCTATCGCTCTCGGCGCAGATGCCGTTGCCATCGGGACGGCGGCATTAATAGTCATGGGCTGTCATGTTTGCGGAAAGTGCAACACAGGAAACTGCAGCTGGGGTATTACTACTCAAAGGCCCGAACTTGTGCGCAGGCTGGATCCAGAAGTTTACGGAGAAAGATTATATAATCTTATTTCGGCATGGAGCCACGAGATACAAGAAGTATTAGGAGCTATGGGTGTTAATTCCATTGAAAGCTTGAGAGGTTCCAGAGAAAGATTAAGGGGCATAGAATTATCCGACGCCGAATTAAAAGCATTAGGAATTAAGCATGCCGGCTTGTAAAAATTAAAATATAATATTATCATATAT
>JAJZLA010000165.1 GCA_021803845.1 bacterium
CCGGATTAAGGCGGCTATAGCAAAAGAAAAAATCAAAGACGTAGGCTATATTACGGTAAGTATGGGCGTAATAGAAGCTGACGGAAAATTAGACGAAAATGTCGAAGATATCGTAAAACATGTGGACGAACTTTTATATGCTGCCAAAGAAAGCGGCAGGAATAGGATTGTCGCAAGAGGGAAAGAAAGACGGGTAGAAATAACGGATTCTCTTACGGGGGTGTTGAACGAGATTTGATTTTATTTTAACCTGGATATATAATTTTAATAATAAAACTATCGTATTAGGCATTTACATAATTGTAAAAATTAAGAATAGATAAAAAACAATTAAAAGATTTTTTTTTAGAAAATGAAATAAATTTTAAAAAATATTTTAAATTTGAAGAATTAGTTTTTAATTGTTGGAAACAACACAAATCATCTGAAAAAAAAGAAATGATAAATAGCTGCTTTGATAGATATTCTGAATTTGCAAGTTATAAAGAAAAATTTCTTTTAGAAAGAAAACAATTTAGGATTGAGCCATGGTTGTTACAGCCTCTTTTTAAAGAATTATATAATAAATATTTTAAAGTAGAATTAAAACCAGATAAAAATGGCTTTAATTCTTTTGGAAGGAAAATAAACTTGATTTTATAGATAAAAATAACAAAATTTTATTTGAAATAAAAAGGAATCATAAAAATGCAAATTGGGGGTGGGGAACGGCTATAGATCAATTTATTTCCGTAAAAGCAAGTAAAGACTTTTGTAACAACGGTGATTTTCAAGATTATAAGTTTTTTCTTTTTATCGTAGATTTTATGTATACAGAGCCTCTTACGGAAGAAGAAAAGCGAATATTGGACGATAATGAAATTTGTTATTATCGTGTGTATAAAAATAAAAAACTTTCAATTGAAACGAATATTTATTAATTATTTAATTCTTTTAATGAAAAAAACTTGTTTGTTAATATGAAAAAAATTATTTTAAGTATTTTTATCTTATCGATTATTCCGCTTATAATGTCTGGTTGTGCGGCGACATCGGGAAATATAAAAAGCAATAATCCAGAAATGAGTGCCATTTTGCATAGAAAAATAATTAGTTTTTCAGATATTAAAATTATTAATAAGTTAATCGATAAACATGTTTCCTTCACTGTCGCAGATTTAAGGGTTTTAATCAGAGATTATCGCGGAAATGTTAGGAAAAGTGTTTCGAATAATACAAACTTAAATCACCATTTTTTGCCAATAAATGCCAAAATAAAGAGAGTCCGTTTTCTTGCCCAAGTAGTTTCTAAGATACTAAAAAATTATCAAAATGTTTATAATAATATAAACGCTCAAGGCCGGCATTATCAGACGGCTCTTTTTATTGCCTGCAGGCTCGGCGAACGACCCGTGATAAATGCGTTGCTTAAAGATAAAAAAATAAATGTTCATATTACTAGCCTTGGACATATGATTAACATAACTGACTATACAGCAGGTCAAGAGGAAAACGGTTTTCCATTATGGACTGTTGTAAATATGTTTCCTGTCCGAGCGTATGAATTGAATTTTTTAGGCGGAAAACGTTATACAATTCCAAGGGGTTTATGCAAAGGTTACAAAGACGTCGTATCGTCTGATGGTTTTTTGGCGTATCCAGAAAGTTTTTACGATGATTGCGACGGTAATCCGACTTATATTTCTCTGTACTTTAACTACACTTTTGAAAAATGGCAAATGAGCGGACCTATCCGTTCTGTTTATTAAAATTCATTGCATATATATTCATAATTTGACTTTTTTTATATATTTTTGTAAACTTAAAGTTATATTAATAAAAAAATAGGAGCATTTTATGCTTATGCGGAAAATTATTTTATTTTCATCTATCGTTTTTTTATTTTTAAATTCGACGGCTTTTGCCTGCACAAGACAGCGAAATGTTTATTATGATAAATATTACGTCGCAAATCTGACTTATACCTTGACGAAATCGCAACGAATTACGCCTTTAAAGCCTTATAAGCATTTCAATTACCATATTTCGAAATTAACGCGCAAAATATTTTCGCAATTAGCATTAAATAATGCCTATAAAAACTTAAAACATTCCTCAAAACATGCAAAAGAAATTTCCTATACCGTATCCGGATTTGAATTTAATCATTATAATTTGACTCCGGCGATTAAAAACAAGTTGCGTAAAATCGAACCTTTGTTAAAAAACAAAAAGAATATAACGATTATCGGTTATACCGACCATTTCGGAACTAAAAAATATAATGATTGGCTTGCGCTTAAGAGAGCGGAATCGGCGAAAAAATTCTTGAACGTCGAAGCAAAAGTCAAAGGATACGGAAAATGTTGTTATATATCTAATATAAACAAAATCAACAGGAGAATAGAAATTGAAGTTAGGCGCTAATTTTTTTAAATCCAAAGTAGCGACCGGAATCAAACCCTTCCTCTTTTTCCTTGCCGTATTTACCGTAATTAGCGGATTTTTGATTCCTTCGGGATTTTCTTTATATAAACCTGAATTAATGTCGCTCAAAGTTTTCAGGACTTTTTATTTCTTTAACGCTGCAATGGTTTTTATTTCGGCGACGCTTGCCTATATGTTTTTCGACCCGAAAAATACGGATACAAAATCAAGATGGTTAGCCGGTAAACTTCTCGGTATATTTTTCATTTTTGATTTATTGCTATTAATTGAAAACATGGGAGTTGACAGTTCTTTAATCTTCGGCCGCTATGTCCAGCAATACGTTACGCTGTTCGGGTTTATTTTCGTAATAGTTTTTTTTGTAGTTTACAATATTTTTCTAAAAAAAATCGTTTCTAAGAGAATATTTGAACTTATTAAATCAATTTCCTCTAAGGAGGGATTATGAGTCTTTTTCCTATTTATTCTTACGGTTCAGGTTACCTGGAATGGTATCTTTTATCGGCCGTTTCTTCTTTGGTATATTCTCCGCAGTTTGCCATGGCTGCTAAAATCGGGGCATTGCTTGCTTTCGCAATGGCGTTTATGCAGACTTTTTCAAAAAGAATGGCGGACGCTCATATCAGGATACCTTCCGCGTTCGTAACGATAGCTCTCGTATATATGGTTTTTATAGTGCCTAACGTCAGCGTTTCTATAATAGATCATGTAAATCCTAATGTTCCTAACGGAGGAATAGTAAATAGAGTTCCCATAGGAGTAGCCGTGCCCGTCAGTCTTGCCTCGCAGTTAGGCAATACCCTTGCCGACGTAATAGGACACGCTTTTTCTCTCCCCAATACGCTCTCTTATACTTCTTCCGGACTCGGACTTTCACTGACTATGCCGAGCGCAGCTTATTCCGCTTCTATTAACGACCCTATTCTTTTAAGCAATTATAACCAGTTTTTCGGTAACTGCGTCGAGCCCGGTATATTAAGGGGATATCTTTCGGACCAGCAGATAGAGCTTGCCGGAGATGCGACCGACAATACTGCTCCCAACTATTCAGGGCTTACTTCGGTAGGTTTGTGGCAGTATTACGGAACTTACGCAACCGGAGCCGGAGCAAATCTTTTGACCACTTATTACGACGAAAACCAGAATCCTGTAACGCAAAGCACTATAACATGCTCTCAGGCGTATTCAGATATAACGAACGATATGGAGAATTACGTTAACGGAAGCTTAGAACCTGCTTTAGCCGCGGCTTCGGGGCTTACCGCAGCCCAATACGACCAGAAGTTTGGACTCGTTAACGCGGATATCCTTAATATAGCGCAGAGCGCAAGCAATCAGTTAATGCAGACGCTTGCCGTTAATACGGTTTCCGAAGCCGTAGCGGCAAACGCTCAGGCGGCGGGAGCCAACGTAAACAATCTCGCTTACGGAACTTCCATTGCCGAACAGCAGCAGAAAAGCACATTTGCCATGATAGGTTTAACCGTAGCGCAATTCTTGCCGTCGATGTACGGGGTTTTGCAGGGTTTGGTAAGCGTAGGAGGGGTGTTTCTTCTTATGTTTTTAATGTTTCCTTTCGGGCACAGTTATGCAAAGATGTATTCGCAGCTTCTCCTGTGGATGGTTTTATGGGCGCCTTTTGCCACCGTAATAAATTATATGCAGGAAGTAATAATGCAACTGGAAGGGGTAAATCAGGTTTCCGGTTACGGCTATTCTTTGGCTTCTATGGGAATTATGCATAATAACTATTTATCGTCTATGTTCGGCTGGAGCGGAATGCTAATGAGCTCGCTGCCTTTAATAACCTACTATTTTGCGACGGGTTCGAGTTACGGGCTTGCTATGTTTGCCGGAAGTCTGGATTCTTCTTTAGGAAGCGGGGTATCGGGCGCTTCAAGAACTATGGCTACCGGCGCCATAAAGCAGGACGCTGTAAATATGGATAATTGGAATTCAAATCAGATGATATCGTCGAGAAGAGACACTGCCGGAACGCCTCTTGCCGGACATTACGGTCTTTCCGGAAATTTAACTAAGCAGAGTTTATTCGGGGGCGGCTATAGTTATACGGATGAAAAAACGGGGGCTTCAGCTGCTCAAAATGCAAGCGGGATAGTAGATGCCGCAAGCGGAGGCAATACTGGAATAAACGGCATTGCTACTCATAGCATGGATTCCGTTATGGGAGAGAAACTTACGAACGCAAAATCGGATGAAGCCGTTGCGGCTAAAAACGTTATTTCCGGAGCCACAAGCATGTTAATGGCTGAAAACGGAGTGAGTTCCGGCAATAAGGGAAGTCAATCTAATACTTTGCAGGGTACGGCAGCAAGGAAAATTGCAAACTCTATTAAGCAAACCGCAAAAGAAATGGGTATTAGCAAGCAGGAAGCTATGCACGAATGGATGACGGAAGAAGGTTTAAGCTTTAATATTAAACCTTTGCGCGGAGTCGGGAAATTAATGGGAAATAGAATGCCTTTTGCGGTAGCCGCAGATTTGAAAGTTTCCGCTAAACAGGTATCAAGTTCTTCGTTGAGCAATATACGCGAGAAAACATTCAAC
>JAJZLA010000166.1 GCA_021803845.1 bacterium
ACATAATTAATCATATATAATAGCCGCCGCTCAAAATATAACAAAACAATTTAAATAATTTAATAATACAATATGAATATAATATGGAGAATTTATGCAATATAAAAGATTTAACGCCGTAATCGCATTTTTTGCATTTTTTATAATTATGCCGTTAATTACGTTTAATTTCAATTCCAAATGCTATGCCTATCCGGCAAATTATTCCGCTTCTTCTTCGAAAACTTTATTGGATTATACCGCGGAAACTATAAAAAGAAATTTCGAAGACGTTATGGCGGAACATGAAATAATAAAAATATTAAATAAAAAAGGCGTCAAAAAATATTCGTCGCTTTCTTTTCCTTTTTCAAGCAAAAACCAAAAATTAAAAGTTTATTTTATTAAAATAATCCAGCCGGACGGAAATATCATACATATAAATTTGAATAACTTAAAAACGGTAACAGCCCCTTTTAATCCGGAAGCGCCTATTTTTTCGAACCAGCTGCTAAAAACCGTACAAATTCCCGGTCTTACTAAAGGCTCTATATTAGATTATAAATTCAGGTCAACGGTATTAAAACCTTATATGAAAAATAATTTTTTTACTGAAGACTATTTCGGAGGACTTTCGCCTTTAAAAAAATCCGTATATAAATTAACTATACCCGACGGCGTATATTATAGATACGCCGAATACGGTTTTAAAGAAAAACCCGAAATAATAAAAAATTCAAAAAATATTACTCTTGTCTGGTCTTTATGGAACAGAAAAAAGTTAACTCCCGAACCAATGGGTCCCGGTGAATCTTTTATAGTGCCTCATGTTATGGTATCCTCGGTAAAATCATGGAACGACGTAGCCGGATGGTATGCAAATCTAACTAAAGATATAATAAAACCGGGGAAGCAGCTTAAAGATTTTATAAAAAAAATGACTGCTTCAAAAAAAACAAAATTAGAAAAAATAAAATCTGTTTATGATTTTGTAGCAAGAAGAATCAGGTATGTAGGCTATGAATTCGGCATAGACGGATATAAGCCGAGCGACGTAAACGCTATTTTCAAAAACAGGTTAGGCGACTGCAAAGACCATGCTACGCTTTTTGCTTCAATGCTAAAGCAGATAGGAGTCAAAGCATATCCGGTGCTTATTCCGACTACCGAAATTCCCGACATGAATCCCGACATACCTACGCCTTTCGTATTCGACCATGAAATTACGGCAATAAAACTGAAATCCGGAAAATTTATGTTTGCGGACACTACGTCTAACGTTACTACTTTCGGCGACTTACCGCCTATGGATCAGGGAAGAAACGTTTTAATAATAGTTAACGGTAAAGCCGTTATAGCAAAGACGCCTATATTTCCCTCTTCGAAAAACTATATCAGAGACAAAGAGTATGCATCGGTTTACACAAACGGAAACATTAAAGTAAAAGCCGCTATAATTTACGGCGGCGCATACGATATGTATAAACGATACCTTTACTCTGCTCTTTCCGAAAAAAAGAAACGAAACGAAGTTTTAAAAAATATAATGTCGATAGCTCCAAACGCAAAACTCATTAATTATTCTTTTGAAAACGGCAACAGCATGACTAAACCTTATATCGAAAAATTTTCTTTTACGGCGAAAAGATATGCAGGCAAAAACGGCAAAAAAATAATGGTGAGAATTCCGTTAAGGACGCGTAACGAACTTGCAAAAATAACCGCCTTAGACAAAAGAAAATATCCAATAAAATTCGGTTATAACTTTTCCGAAAAAACCGCCGCCAAGATAAACTTTCCAAAAAATTATAAAATTATATATATACCGCAATCGGTCAACTTTAAAAATAAAGTCGGCTCTTTCAAGACTGCTTATAGTATAAAAAACGGAGCGCTGATTTTTAATTCTATTTTCTCCGTATTCGGATATAAAATTAAACCGGCAAATTATGCGGCGGCAAAAAAATTATTCAATTACACTATAAAAACCTTAGCATCGCAGGTTGTAATATTTAATGAGCGATAAAAATTTATCTAAACACAATAACTGGTTTAAGGAAATACCGGCTTCCGACGGTTTTTTAGAAATAGGATTGGTTCAGGTATATACGGGAAACGGAAAAGGCAAAACGACGGCGGCTCTCGGTCAAGCATTAAGGGCGAGCGGACATAATATAAAATCGTTAATAATACAATTTTTAAAAGGCGGCTCTTATTCCGGAGAGGTTAAAGCATTGGAGATTTGCTCTCCTTCGATTAAAATATATCAAGCGGGAAGCCCTTATTTTATAAACAAAGACAAACTGCGTGAAAAAGATATAGAATCTAACCGAAAAGGTTTGTCGCTTGCTTTAGATACCGCCTGTTCTGATAACGGCGTAGGAATTCTCGTGCTTGACGAAATTAACGTAGCTATGAATATGGATATAATTAAAACGGAAGAAATAATAGATTTAATAAAAAATAAAAGGAAAAATTTAGAACTGATACTTACCGGAAGAAATGCCCCGCAAGAAATAATCGACATAGCCGATCTTGTCACCGAAATGAAGGAAATAAAACATTATTATAATAATAATGTACCGTCAAGAACCGGAATAGAAAAATAAAGGATTGCTATAAATAGTAATTGATTTTTTATTCCGCTATATAATATAATAAACTTCATCTTAATTTTATTTTTCAATTAAATTTATAAATAAATCTGTATTTTAAAAATCAATTAATTATAAAACCATTATTAAATCGGAGGTTTTTAATGAAAGTAAGCATAATCGGCGCAGGCAGACTCGGAGCGACATTGGCATATACGCTTACCCTGAAAGACATTATAAGAGAAGTTACGCTTATAGATATAAACCATAACCTGTCGAGAGGCGAAATGCTCGATATTTCGCACGGTACGTCTTTAACCGGATATACAAGGGTAAAAACAGCCGATTACGACTCGATAAAAGATGCAGATATAATCGTTATTACGGCGGGCATTCCGAGAAAACCCGGCGAATCGAGATTAGATTTAAATAAAAAAAATGTTCACATATTAAAAGATATCGTGAACAATATTACAAAATATAACAGGACGGCCATTCTTTTCGTCGTTTCAAATCCGGTAGATATAATGACGTACGTTGCGTATAAAGTTTCCGGCTTTGAAAGAAAAAAGGTCTTTGGAATGGGAACGATGCTCGACACCACCAGATTAAGGTCTGCGGTGGGCACGTTTTTCGACCTGAATCCTAAAGACGTAGATATTATGTTCTTGGGCGAACACGGCGATAGTATGACTCCGGCTTTTTCGCTTGCAAGCATTAACAGCGTTCCCTTAAGCTCTATTCCGGGCTACGACGCGGAAAAGCTTGAGCAGATTGCCGAATATTCAAGAACGTGCGCAGCGGAAGTAATAGCTTTAAAAGGCGGAACGATATTCGCTCCCGCAGTAGTAATGGCTGAAATAATAGAGTCCATGGTTAAAGACAGAAGGCAGATAATGCCTTTATCGGTTTATCTTGAAGATTATTACGGAATTAACGGCATATATACCGGGGTTCCGGCAATTCTTTCAAAAGACGGTATAGAAAGCGTTATTAAACCCCCGCTGGCACAAAAAGAAATAGACGGATTAAAATGCTCGGCATCCGTCATACAAAATGCGATAAAAGACCTTAAAGACGGCGGGTTTATAGACTAAAAGAATCTTTTACTCGAAAGAACGCCTATTATTTCTTTATTTTTACTTTTTATCGCATTCAGATAAAATCTGCCGGTATGCATTTTCATATCGTAAATATTAAGATAAATGACGTAATCGTTCATAAGGTTCAAACTTCTCGTAAAACCTTTTTCCAATGAAAAAACGGAAATACCGACCTTACCTTTGTTGACGGACAAGGTTCTTATTCCGCTTTCGCCGAACCTGTGAAGCGACATAAGATATAATATATAAGAAACGTTAACCTGGTTTTCGGCGACTTTTTTAAAAAATATAAGATTAGCGTTAAGTCTTTTAAGTTTTAGAGAATCGTTTTTAAGTTTGTAATTTATATTTTCTAAAGCCTTTTCGTATTTGTCCGTCCTGTTTATATAAGATATGTACAAATAAATAATAAGCGTCCATAAAAAAAGTATCAAAAAGACAAAAACGCCGATTTTAAAATAAGGATTTAATTCTAAATTATTTTTATTTCTGCCGCTTTCAAATATTTTATCGAAATCGGAATGGAAACTAGAACCGTTCATTTCGTCCATAAAAATTTATCCCGCTTTTTGTTATTTTATTAATATTAAACTTATATTTTAAGTTATATCATATATTCATATAATATACAAATTACGCATTGTTATTCCACGCTCTCAACCCTGTTCCTGCCGTTTTCTTTTGCCTTATATAAAGCTTCGTCCGCCCTTTTTATTATGCTTTCGGCGGTGTCTTCCCGCTTATAAGCCGTTACCCCGAAACTGCACCTGACGTTAATTTTTGAAGAAAAGCCGTTGGTTTCTATCTTCAACCTTAATTTTTCGGCAAGTTCGACAGCGCCCCCGATCCCGATATTATTAGATATTACCATAAATTCTTCCCCGCCGAACCTTGCAAAAAAATCGTTTTTTCTTATATTCTCTTTAATTAAAAACGCAAGCTCGGAAAGAACCGCATCCCCCGCCTGATGTCCAAATGTATCGTTAATTTCCTTGAAACGGTCTATATCGAACATTATCAAGGAAAATTTTGCATTTTTAAGCATAGCGTCGCTTATAGAATTATCTAATCTTTCGTCAAACGACCTTCTGTTAGCAATATTCGTCAAGTCATCTAACTCCGAAATTTCTTTGAAGATATCTTTTTCTTTCTGTAAATTTAGTTCTTTGACGACCCTGTCGCTGACATCCGTGATAATCACGAGCCCCGTCCATTTATTTTCAAAAAAAACGGTCCTGGCAATTATTTCTCCCCAGAATGTTTCGCCGTTCTTTTTCTTCACTTTTAACGTGTATTTTTCGTCGAACGATTCGCCGTC
>JAJZLA010000167.1 GCA_021803845.1 bacterium
GAAGACAAGATAAAAGATTTTTTTAAAATGTTAAAATATTTTAAAATCTCCGTTCCAAACGTGTCAATGGAAAATCCTTCCGATTATCAAAAAATGCTTGATAGAATAAAAGGAACGCCGCTTTCGGCTTTTCTTGAACAGGCTTTTTTAAGGTCTATGAAAATAGCGGTTTATTCGCCGGTAAATATACGCCATTTCGGTCTTGCTTTGTCGTCTTATACGCATTTTACTTCACCGATAAGAAGATATGCCGACCTTATAATACATAGAATACTTGCGTTTATAATTAGCGATGAAAGAAACGAAAATAAAATTCCCGAATGGTTAAATCTTGAATATTTAAAATCGGTTTCAAACGCAATTTCCAGAAGGGAAAAGCTTTCCTCAGACGCAGAAAGGGAATATTCGGACTTTAAAAAGATGCAGTTTTTAAAGAAACACGAGCAGGCTCTTTACGAAGGTTTTATTACCAATGTCGTGAATTTTGGTTTTTTCGTCGATATTAAAGGATTTTTTATACAGGGATTCGTGCATGTTTCTACGATAGCGGACGATTATTACGAATACAATGATTACTCGAAAATTCTTAAGGGAAGGCATACAAGAAAAATATTTAAGACTGGAGACGGCGTTTTGGTCAGCGTTTACTCTATAGACCTTCTTAAAAGAGAAATAGATCTTAGGTTCGTTAAGTTTCAAAAATGAAAAATATAATAATAGTATAATATAACATTATAAAATATGACGAAAAATAATTTATTACCATGAAAATAGGCGATTTTGTAAAACTGATAAGAGCAATCAGGCGGATAAGGCAGGTTATTTCTATATTTGCAAAACACGGTTTCTATCAGATTATAACTAATATGGGTCTGTCTAAATTTTTTATATTTAAAAAATATCTCAAAGCGGCTTACCCCGTTGATGATTATCAGAACGTTCCGCCCGAGATAAGGCTGAGATATGCTCTGGAAGAGCTTGGACCTACTTTTATTAAGCTTGGACAGGTGTTTTCCCAGGAAATACGGACACTGCCGTTAAAATATATCGTGGAGCTTAGAAAACTTCAGGATGCAACCCGTGCGGATTTTAATAACATAAAAGAAATAGATGAAATATTTAAAAACGAAACCGGCAAAAATATAGAAGACGTTTTTGAATCGTTTAACGAAATTCCCGTTGCATCTGCTTCAATAGCTCAGGTGCATAAAGCCGTTTTAAAAAACGGTACCACCGTTGCGGTAAAAATAAAAAAAAGAAACGTAGATAAATCTATAAAAAACGATATAGACGTTTTATATTTTATAGTCGGTATAATTAAAGAAGCCGTAAAAGAATTTTTATATATAGACAACGTAGAAGATTTATTTAATGAATTCAGTAAAAGCATTATGTCTGAACTGGATTTCATGGCTGAAGCGGGATACACAGAAAAAATAAGAAAATCCAATTTAGACAAAGACACCGTTGAAATTCCAAAAATTTACTGGCAATACTCAGCTAAATCTATATTAGTCGAAGATTTTATAGACGGTGTAAAAGTCAGCGATATCGACGAACTTTCTAAGAAAGGTTACGACAATAAAGTTATTCTTAAAATATTTCTAAATCATTTCTTTAAACAAATATTCGTAATAGGTTATTTTAACGCCGACCCCCATCCCGGAAACGTTTTTGTCGTAGATCAGGAAAAAATAGGCATAATAGATTTCGGTTCTGTAGGAATACTGACAAAAGATTTACGAAAAAAAATATTGAAATATTTTATAGAATTTTTTAACGCAAATTATGAAGAGGCGGCTTCTTTGTTTATAGAAATATGTATGGGAGATTTAACAGATAAAGAAGAGCAGATTTTTAAATTTGAACTTATGGAATTCATAGAAAGTTTTTATAATAAACCTTTTAAAGATATTTACAGTTCAGAAATTCTATTGGAAACTTTAAGGATAGGGCAAAAAAATAAATTAATAGTACCGTCTGAACTTTCTTTGCTGTTCAAGGCTTTGCTCCCTATAGAATCTATAGCTAAAACGCTTGACCCCGATTTTTCTTTTGTCGACTCCGGTTTAAAATTCTTTGATTTTGACGTTTTAATCAATAAAAAAGAAAGAGTAAAAGAGATTAAAGAATCTTTCGTCGATAAACTAAAAAATTATAAAGATTTATTTAGCGGATTTCCTAAAAGAGCGGATAAAATACTTAAAAAAATGTCGGAGGACAATTTTTCCATAGATTTTATCCATAAAGGGTTAGACGGCTTTATAGAAGAAATGGAGAGATCCAGCAAAAGAATGACGAACGGACTTTTAATAGCGTCTTTGATAATTTCATCCGGGATTTTGGTTTTTATAGGAAGCGTTTATTCGTATTTTTATATTTTGATTATGGGCATAGCCGGATGGGTAATGGGTTTAATATATATATTAATTTTATTGCTTAAATAATTTAATTATTATAAATATTGTAAAAGTACGCGGGGGTGTAAAATATTGCAAGTTTTAGAGATAAACAGCGCGGAATTTGATTTTAAAAATTCGGTAATTACTATAGGAAGTTTTGACGGCATTCATTTAGGACACAGAAGATTGATGGAAATGGCTAAAGATTCGGCGGCGGAGTTGAATTCGGTTTCCGTAGTTCTTACATTTCATCCGCATCCTTCCAGAATAATCAATCCTGATGCTAAAATTAAACTTATAACTACATTTGAAAAAAAAATCGAATTAATAGAAGAAATAGGTATAGACTACTTGGTTTATATTGCTTTTACTGCGGAGTTCGCCGGTATGCAGCCGGAAGATTTTATTAAAAACGTTATAGTAAAAAAATTAAATCCGGTAAAAATAATAGTGGGACACGATTTTGGATTCGGCGTTAATAAATCCGGAAATATTGCTTTATTAGATAAATTGTCAAACGAAATCGGTTTTAAACTTGAGGTCGTCGAACCTGTTATAATCGATAATCAAATAGTTTCAAGTACCCTTATCAGGAGATTGGTCGTGACGGGCAAGGTTTGCGCAGTAAAAAGATTTCTGGGAAGAGACTATTCGGTTCACGGCAGGGTAGTTAAGGGCTGCGGCAGAGGAAGACAGCTTGGGTATCCGACCGCAAATATTATTCCGGAGGAAGAATTATTTCCTAAAGACGGAGTTTACGTTACTAACATAGGAATAAACGGAAAACTGTACGATTCTATTACCAACGTCGGTTCAAATCCTACTTTTGACGATATCGAAAGAAGAATAGAAACTTATATATTCGACTTTGACGAGAATTTATACGACAAAGAAATAGAAGTTTTCTTCCTTGAAAGATTGAGGGAAGAGATAAAGTTTGACAATATAAACGAACTTGAAGAAAGAATTAAAAAAGACATAGAACTTGCGGGTTTAATTTTAAAAAGAAGTTATAAAAAAAGGCACTGCCTTTGATTTTTAATCCAAAATGTAATAAAATAAAATTATTATGAAGCGGCAAAAATCAAAAAAAATTAAAATTTTTATTTTAAACGCTATCGTCGGATTTATTATTTTAACTACCGGTTTTTTTGCATATGCGGCATTAGACATGTTCGGGATGATTCGTTCCGGAACTTCAGGCTTGCCGTATTCGTTAAAACAGTCCGGCATGGTTTTTTTTAACGGAAACAGCGGGATAAAACTTGCATATCCTTCATTGTCCGGCACTTCCGGCGGAGCTTTTTTTTATTTCGTTTTTATTTTAGCCGTTTTATTTGCCGCCGCCGCCATAATTTTTATGTATGTATATTTTTACAGGCTGATTGAAGTTCAGGATAATACGGAGAAATCGTTAAGATCTTTAGAAAAAAATATTCTTGAAATACCATCTACCATTATCCATGAGATTAAAGGCAACATAAATTCGATTATGATTAACTCCAGAATATTGACGGAAAAGATTAAAAATTCGGAGTTTAATAAAAAAGACGATATAGCTAAAACAGGATATATCATAGAAGATGAAATATCGAAAATAGCTTTTACTATTGACGACATACTTAAGTTTACAAAAGATTTAGATTTAAATTTGGAAGAGGTTAATCTTTCCTCATTAATACTTGAAGCATACGAAGCGGTTAAAGACGGATTTTCAATGAAAGAAATTAAATTCTTTTCTTCCGTCGATAAAAATATAAATATCGTTATGGATAAAGATTTAATGGTTCAAGTTTTTAAAAATTTAATATTAAATGCCGCAGAGTCGTACGGCGGCAAAAACGGAGAAGTTTTAATCCATTCTTCTTATATCTTAAATAAAGTCTGTTTAACGGTCGAAGACTATGGGTGCGGCATTGAAAAAAAAGAGTTAAACAAAATTTTTGAACCTTTTTTTACGACGAAAAAAAACGGCGTAGGACTCGGTCTTGCCCTGATAAAAAGAATAGCCGACGCGCATAAATTCGATATAAATATTGCATCCCGCATAGGTTATGGAACAAAGGTTTCCTTAATTATGAAAGAAATTCAGTAAAAAAACGCTGCAGCGGTAAATTAATCGTTATAAATGAAACTGTCCGATAGAAAATCCGTCAATATATTGATAGTCGAAGACGAAGATGCTTCGAGGAACGGTCTTGTCGAGTATTTCAACCTTAAGGGCTATAAAGTTTTTTCGGCCGACCGTCTCAAATCCGCGTTTGAAATTTTAAGCTCTTCAGCCGAATTAGAAAATAATAAAGATAAAATAGACATTATAATTACCGACCTTAAACTTCCTGACGGAACCGGATTGGAATTATTAAAATCTATAAAAGAAGGCTTAAATCAAAATGCCGAAGTTATAATAGCTACCGGTTTCAGTTCGGTCAAAACGGCGGTAGAAGCTATTAAACTCGGAGCGTACGATTATATAACCAAACCGGTAAATCTTGAAGAATTAGATTTGCTGATAAGCCGTATAATATCAAATAAAAACCTCATAGATGAATTAAATATTCTTA
>JAJZLA010000168.1 GCA_021803845.1 bacterium
ATTTAATAACGTCTATAAAAGGTTCACCCATAATAGTCGGAAAAAATTTGGATGAAACCGAAGCTTTAGCTACGTCCGTTGCGTTTGCCACGGCAATGCCTACTTCCGCCTGTTTAAGGGCAGGAGCGTCGTTTACGCCGTCGCCCGTCATTCCCGTAATTTTTTTTAGTTTCTGCAAACCCTGTACGAGATGAAACTTGTCTTCGGGAAAAACTCCGGCAAATACGTCGCATCCGGATGGATTTTTAAATTTTTCCTTCGTACATACGCCGTCTCCAAGCCCTATTAAACCGGCAGTCGTTTTAGCCGTAAGCTCAGTATCGCCGGTCACCATTCTAACCCTGATTCCTAAATCTTTAAGTTCTTTTAGCAGTTCTTTGGAATCGTCCCTCGGAGGGTCGGACAGTCCAAGGATTCCCACCGGAAAATATTTATTTTCTTCGTTTTTTATCGTTACCGCTATTACCCTGTACCCCAGAGCTTCTAATTTTTCCGATTCTTCCGACAGTATCTTAGCTCCGGTTTCATCCAAATTTTTTCCGACTATTATGGGTGAACCTTTTATAGACGTTATTAAATTTTTTTCGCCGTTTTTGTATATTTCCATTACCGCTTCGGCTCTTTTCGTCTGCGGGTCGAAAGGTATAAATTTAACCGTTTTTCCTATTTCGGGCAGACTCAATTTATTTTTTTTTATAAAAGACAGTATGGATAAGTCTATCGGGTCCTGCGTAGATTCGTCGGATGCCGCTGCCGCATATGCAAAAAGTTCATTTTCGCCGAAAGGTTCAAGCGGTCTAAAGGCCGTGAGCGAAAGTTTATTTGCCGTTAACGTGCCTGTTTTATCGGAGCATAATTCTTCCATAGAGGCAATGTCCTCTATGGCGGAAAGATGCGTTACCAATATCCCTCTGCCTGCAAGTTCCATCGAGGCAAGCGCCGTAGCCAAAGTAAAAGTAACCGGAAGGGCGACGGGTATAGACGCCACTAAGAGGATTAGAGCAAAGGGCAGCATTTCGGCAAAATTCAATTTGTATATAAGGGCGTACGCAAGTATTAAAACTACGAGGATGCCGTCTATCATAACGAAATAGCGAACGATTTTCAAAACTAATTCTTCTATGTGCCCCTTAGTTTTTGCCGATTTTATAAGTTCCGCCGTTTTCCCGAAATAGCTTTTTTCTCCCGTTGCCGTAACCTTGCAGGTGGCCTCCCCTCTTTTAATTACGGAACCTGAATATATAAGCCCGCCTTCGTTTCTGTCCACAGGCTGAGATTCACCGGTTAGAGCAGACTGGTCAACCAGTACGTTACCCGAAATAATTTCCGTATCCGCCGGAACCAAATCGCCCATTCTTACGTGAATTACGTCTCCAGGAACCAATTGTTCGGCGCTTAATTTAATCCACTTTCCGTCCCTTAAAACCCTGGACATAATTTTTAACTGTTTTTTCAAAAGCTCTAGAGCTTTTTCAGCCTTGTTCTCCTGCTTAAAAGATATTATAGCGTTAAATAGGATTAAACCGATAATAATATATGCTTCTATGTTTTTTCCGAGAATTAATTCGATAATAAAGGTAAATTCCAACATCCATGCAACCGGATTCCAAAATTTTAAGAGAAAAATTTCCACCGGATGCTTTTTTTTCTCTTTTATTTCGTTTAATCCATAACGTTTAGTCAGTTCTTCTGCTTCCGAAGACGATAATCCTTTAATTTCTTTGTCCATATCCATTTTTGTCCTTTCCAATTTGTGACAGGGACAGAATTGAATTCTGCCCTGTAATTAATTAAATAAATTTATTTTAAATTTTGTTATAATAAATAGCAGATTAATTCGGCCGGATAATGCATTTTTACGATTTATATTATACATAATATGCTATATATACAAATACTAACGAAAAACGGTAAAAAATATGATTAAAACGAAAAACGGTAAAATCCCCGCCGTAGTTTCTTTTCTTGCAAGGTCGGGAACCGGTAAAACGACATTAATAGAAAAAATAATAAAAATACTGTCTCAAAAGGGATATAAAGTCTCTTCTATAAAACACACAGACCATAACGTCTCTGCGGATACGGAAGGGAAAGATTCATGGAGGCATAAGAATGCGGGCGCATTTTCAACTATGCTTATATCTAAAGAAAAAATTTCATTTTTCAGCGATATAGAACCTTCCGTCGATATCTCAATAGACCGCTTAATATCGGATTTTTTTACCGGCTCCGATATAGTTATAATAGAAGGTTTTAAAGAACTCGGCGTAAAAAAAATTGAGCTTGCGAGAAAGGATGCGGGCGGTTTGGAATTAAGATTTAAAAACGATACGGGCCTTATCCTAGTCTGCGCCGACGAGCCGATAATCGGTTTGAACGTTCCGCAGATAAATATTAACGACGCAGAAAAAATATCTGCTTTTATAGAGAAAGAAATTATTCTGCATAATTCTAATATATAATATATCGTTATATGAGCGAAATCAGCCTCGGCAGAAGTATTTTGGCGCCAATGGCGGGGATTACGGGATATCCTTTCAGAAAAATATGCTTAAAATACGGGGCGGAATTCTGTTTTACCGAGATGATAAGCGCCGAAGGCTTTTTGCGTAACGATAAGAAAACGCTTGAACTTCTTGAAGCGGGGAGCGGTATTTCAAAAACGGGCATTCAATTATTCGGCAATTCCGCTGCAGTATTGTCGGAAGCCGCTAAAAAAGCATTCGACCGCGGGTTTAAGGTTATAGACATAAATGCGGGCTGTCCTGTTAAAAAGGTGGTTAAAACCGGCGCGGGAAGCGCACTATTAAAAGATCCCGCACTTTTTGCGGATATAACTGCGTCCGTTAGAAAATCGGTTAAAGACGCTTTTTTCACGGTTAAATTTAGAAGCGGTTTTGATTTTAATTCCGTAAATTTCGTCGAGATAGGAAAAATTGCCGAAGATTCCGGTATAAATGCTCTTTTTTTCCATCCGAGGACGCGCTCGCAGATGTTCGGCGGAACGGCGGACCATGCTCAGACTAAAAAACTTAAAGAATCGGTTAAAATTCCCGTTTATGCAAGCGGAGACGTATTTACGGCGGACGATGCCTTGAGGATAATGCATTATACAGACGCATACGGAATTATGTTCGCAAGGGGAGCCGTAGGAAAACCATGGATATTTAACGATTATATGCATATATCGGATACCGGCGGACGGGCTGAAGAAAAAGAGCCGGATATGACCGATAAAATAGATATTATGCTTGAATTAAACGAAGAAATATCTTCATATTACGGCGAAACAAGAGGATTTAACATTATAAAACCGCATCTTTATAATTTCCTCAAGGGTTTTAAGGGATCCAAAGAACTTAGGGCGGCAGTCAATAACGCCAAAAGCGGTGAGGAGACAGCCGGTATTTTAGAAATACTTAAAACAAAAATAGCGAAGAATGAATATTCTGAACCTGCTGGATAAACTTTTAAACGCAAACGAAAACGACGGACGGATTCTAATAAATCCCGATTTTTGCGTCAGGCTAAAAACCCCTATGTCGGGCTGCTATGAATGCATCGAAAGATGCCCCGATTTATCTATAAAAATAACCGATACCGAAATAAATATTCTGGAAAACTGTTCAAACTGCAATGCCTGCCTTCATATGTGTCCAAATTCCGTTTTTTACGTTAAGGATAAGAAAGATAAAACCAATAAAAATTTAGAAAATTTTTATTTTTGCGGCGAGACCGAAGAATATTTTAAAAATTTTAAAATTCCCGTGGACGGCGATAATCGCTTTATAAAATGTATATACGAATTGGAAGACGTAGATATAATTTCTTCTTTAAAAAATAGATTTGACATAACATTTGTTTCGTCCGACTGCAAATCATGCAGGCTTAAATATTTCCATAATAAAAAAATCAAAAGGATAAACGAGATAATAAAGTTTTTAAACGAAGAAAACGTTTTTAAGGAAATTAACGCCGAGGATTTTAATTTTAAAGAGTTTGCCGAAGAGTATAGCAAAAAAAAGAAGGATGCATATAATTTTAAAACTGCAGACGATAAAGCAGGGAATAAAAAAACGGATAAAGAAAGCATTGAAAGCGAAGGCGGCGTTAAAACCGAGGAAACGTTAGATAGAAGAGAGTTTTTTAAAAATTCGTTTAAAAGTTTAAAAGACAACGCAAAAAAGCTTGCAGAAAATGTTTCCGTGGAAGACCTCCCCTTGTCGCAGCTATATTCTCAATATATTAATACCGGCAAAAACGAGAAAAGCGTAAATTATTCGTTATTAAAAAGGCAGAAAAAGATTTATAAGTTTTTGAAAGAAAACAAAGAGTTGTTGCCGCTTTTTAATATAAGACTGCCTAAAATAAACGAAAATTGCGTCTTTTGTTCCAACTGCTGGGAAATGTGCCCTACCGGCGCGTTAATTTTTAAGGAAAACAAAATATCGCTTGAACCTTTTTTTTGCACTTCATGCGGTCTGTGTAAAGACATATGCAGTTTCGGAGCGCTAAGAATGTATAAGGCATCGGGCATAAAAGATATTTCCGGCGAAAAAACTCTCATTCTAAATAAAAATAATTTTTAATTCGTGATATAAGTCACATATTTAAAATATACCGTTTGCTAATATATAAGAAAAATCCCCTAATTTAATTTTAAAAATTGAGGAAAAAATTATGGAAAACTTAAACGAAGGAAAAGAAAAAAGCTGCGTAGAAGTGACCGAAGAAGATATCAGGGAAGCTTTTGAAAAACACAAAACCTACATCGATATTTCTTTAGGCGATTTTATTAAAATTTACAGGGATGCGTTTGCGCTGGCGAAGGATAAAGTTCACGGCATTACCGTCGATAAAGTGATGTCGAAAAATGCGGTTTCAGTGCATGAAAATTCTGGAATACACGATGCAATGAATCTGCTTGCGGAAAAAA
>JAJZLA010000169.1 GCA_021803845.1 bacterium
GCAAGATTATATGAATATGAGCATGGCTATATCTCCCGAAAAATATTTTGACAGCAGGTTCGACGGTCAGGAGAAACTTTTCACCGAAACTAAATTTTTCAATATTTATAAAATATATAATTATAAATATAATAACACGGCTATTGTTACAGGATTATGACAAAATAGTTACGAATATATTAAATTTATGTTACATTTCGGTTAAAACAAAGGAATTTATGCAGTAAAACAGGGAAATCAAGGCAAATAACAAATAAACAGGTTTCTAATTAAAAGACCGTTTAATGTTCGGCATAATATGCTTAATATTAAACGGTCTTTTAAGATTTTAAGCTAACTTTACCAGCCGCGATGCCAGCCTCTGCCCGGAGGCGGTCCTGGAGGTCCCGGAGGCGGTCCCGGCGGTCCTGGCGGTGGCCCAGGAGGTGGTGGCGGCGGTCCCTGAAATAACGGAGGTAAAACCTGTATCATAGCCGGAGGAGCCGGCGACCACGGTCCTTCATAAAAATTAGAATAAAGCCAGTTGCCGCCTCTCCATAAATAGTAATATCCGTTGTAATTATAAACATAACCCGGGTATTGAGGAACATAATATGCATTTACGCCGTTGGAATAGGAAAATGCAAAATTAGGAGTTTGCGCGCTAATGGATGTCGGACCTCCGCCTTGCATAAGCGATGGATTAAAAGGAGCGCAGCCGTTTAAGGCAAATACCGAAACAGTAAGAAGAACTGCAACAGTTAAAATTAATAATTTCTTCATAATCGTAATTTTAAGTTATTAAGTTAATTTTATTAAAATTGTTAATCTATAAATTATATAATTAGATTTTTAAAATGTCAAATTAAAACAATCTAAAACAATCTAAATTGAAAACAGTCTTTCTAAACTAAAATAATCTAAACATTCCTATATCCAAAGGCTTATTTTTGTCGTTTTTTACGGCAACTATTTCTTTTCCGTATATATCGGTTATTTGATTTATTTCCATTTCCGATATATGTTTATCGTTATCGGCGCTCTCATCGTTTGTTACATAAAAATTTTTTACGTTTTGAAATTCTTCGTTTAACATTTCATATTCGTTTATAAAACGGCAGTCCGATATAATTATGTAATCGGCGGCATCTTTTATTTTTTTTAACTTATATTTTATCGCTTCCGTAAAGAATGCGGGTTCTATTTTTCTTATTATTTCAGTGCCTGTATATTGCAGAATTTTTCTGACGTCTTTATCTTTCATAAACCGGCCGATATATTCTAAATCTTTTTCGATTTCTTTATTTATATCTTTATCCATAATTATATTTTTTAAATCATATTCTTTGCCTATATTTTTATATACGTATAAATACAGCCGTTTTATTCTTTCTTTCAGTTCTATACCGCCGGTAACGGCTTTATCGAAATTAGTTTTCGATACGCCGAAAAACAGCATTACTATTTTTTTTAACTCAGTCCCGAAAGCATCCATATAAACCGAATATCCTTCGTTTAACAGGAATTTTGCAATTTCGCCGGACGCATAGGTTTTGCCGGAACCTTTTTTCCCCATTATGTTGACAATTATAGTTTCCGTTTCTTCTTTAAATTTAAACTTATGCATATTTATCCGCTTCCTAAGCTAAGTCAAAAGAAAAAGGAGTCTAAAATAAAATCTGACACATTTTTCTAATCATTATATCATATTAAAAAGGTTTTTTTGGCGTTCTATTGCAGGATTAAGGTATTTGCGCCTGCCTGAAATTTCAAGTATAATAAATAACATAACAAATAACAATTATGAAATATTACGGCATCAGAAACAGACAGACGGGAGAACTTGCGCGTCAATTTTACGGCAAAAACGCAAAGGGAAACGTTTCTACGGTATCGCTTTACAACATCGACAATCCGCTGTCCGTACATATATTTTTGACAAAAAATAAAAACACCGCCTTATCCATTATAAATGACGGATACTGCGAATATAACGGAGAAATTTATAAATTAGACGACAGATTAAAAGACTTAAAAGAGGATTTAGAAATTTACGAGTCCGAATTTAATCTGTAATTATTTGCTATGAAATTCTAATTTATTTTATAATCTGTTATAATCGTCTTCAATCCTGACTATATCGTCTTCTTTTAAATACTCCCCTACCTGCGCTTCTATAATTATTAACGGAATTAATCCCGGATTTTCCAGCCTGTGGACGAAACCCATAGGTATATAAGTCGATTCGTTTGCCCTTAAAAGCGTTTCTTTATCCCCTACCGTAACGAGAGCCGTACCGCTCGTTACTATCCAGTGTTCCGACCTGTGAAAGTGCTTCTGGAGCGAAAGTTTTGCACCCGGTTTTACCGAAATCTTTTTAAGTTTATAAAGGGCGGATTCCAGAAGTACGGAATACGAACCCCACGGTCTGTGGACGGTAAGATGATGCGTATGAAGTTCGGAATTTCTTTTTTTAAGCTCGTCTACTATTTTTTTAACGTTTTGAGACGAGCCTTTTTTTGAAATCAAGACGGCGTCGTCGGTATTAATAATTATCATGTCTTCGACGTCTATAGCGGCTATCATCTTGCCGCCGGACATTATAAGATTGTTTTTGGAGTTAATGCCGACTATATCTTCTTTTGTATTGACGGCGTTGTTGTTTTCGTCTTTTTCCAGCTCTTTATAAATAGAGTCGAAATTGCCGAGGTCGGACCAGTCGAAATCCGATTCTATCACTCTGACGGATTTAGTATTTTCTAAAAGGGCAAAGTCTATGGAGTTTTCTTCTATTTTAAGCATGTCGTCTTCTTTAACCCTTATCATAAAACCGTCTTTAGAAGCGTTTTCGTAAGCAAATTCGGAATTTTCGTAAATAGCCGGACATACGGCTTTAAGTTCGTCTATAAGTATTTCCGGTTTAACCAAAAGCATTCCGCTGTTCCAATAAAAATTTCCTTTGGAGATATATTTTTCGGCGGTTTCTGCATCAGGTTTTTCTTTGAAAGAAGCTACGGAATATACGCGGTTTAATATTGCCGGGGTACCGCTTATAATGCCGGAATTATGCTCGGTATATATATTATGCGCGGCATGCTCGGTATTAAATTTATCCTGAAATTTATCGGAAGAACCGGCAGGATTGCTTTTTGTCTCAGGCTTGCCCTGCCCCGCCGGCAGAGCTTCTATATAACCGTAGCCTGTTTCGGGATAGGACGGCTTGATGCCGAACATGATAATCCCGCCTTTAAGGGCTTCGGAAACGCCTCTGCCTATTACCCTTTTATATGTTTTTTCATCTTTTACGAGATGGTCTGAAGGAGTGATTAAAACAGTTTCGGAACCGGTTTTAAAGGCGTCGATACATGAAAGAGCAACTGCGGCGGCGGTATTTCTGGGAACGGGTTCCAAAATAAACCTGCAGTCTTTAACCCCTATTTCGTCTAACTGGTCGAGAGCGATAAAATACTGGTCTTTATTCGTAACTATTATAAAATCGGAAGATAAGTCTTTGTTTCTTAATACGGTGAGCTGAAAAAGAGACTTGCCGTCAATAAATTTATAGAACTGCTTTGGAAAATAGGTTCTTGAAATAGGCCAGAGCCTCGTTCCGCTGCCGCCGCATAAAATAACGTTAGTCAAAATAAAGCTGCCTCCATGCCATGCCGTTTAAGTATTAATTGATTTTATACAATATTTTAAATATTTTAATATCGATTATTTCTTATTATTTGCTTATTTTGCTTATTGTATCGATTTATCTTCCTATGGAATAATAATCAAACCCGCTTTCCGTCATTCTCTTCTTATCGTAAATATTTCTTCCGTCGAATACCGCAGGGGTTATCATTGCCGCTTTAATTTTATCGAAATCCGGCACCCTGAAATCGTTCCATTCGGTGGCGACTATAAGTCCGTCCGCGCCTTTAACGGCATCGTACATATCGTCCGCATATTCTATTTCCGAAAAAATCTTCATGGTATTTTCCATGGCTATAGGGTCGTAAACTTTAATTTTGGCGCCGTAGGAAAGAAGTTTAGATATTATTACTAAAGACGGTGCTTCCCTTATATCGTCGGTTTTAGGCTTAAAAGAAAGTCCCCAAAGGGCGAAAGTCCTGCCTGCTATATCTCCCTTGAAATGTTTTAATATAAAATCTACTATAATTTCTTTCTGCGAAGCATTGACTTCGTCGGCGGCTTTTAAAAGTTTAAAATCGTAATTATGCTGTTTAGCCGTCTGATAAAGAGCTTTTACGTCTTTAGGAAAACAGCTTCCGCCGTAGCCTATTCCGGGAAATAAAAAGGATTTGCCTATTCTTTTGTCGGAACCTATTCCAATTCTGACGCTGTCCACGTTTGCTCCGGTCTTATCGCATAAGTTTGCTATTTCGTTCATAAAGGTAATTCTTACCGCGAGCATGGCGTTTGCGGCGTATTTTGTAAGTTCGGAAGAATTTGTATCCATAAAATATATCGGCGCTCCCGTCCTTACGAACGGTTCGTATATTTCGTCTATTAGTTCTTTAGCCGCCTCGGCTTCTTTTTTGTTGTCCTTTTTAAAATTAATCCCTACGACTATTCTGTCGGGTCTTTGAAAATCGTCTATCGCCGCTCCTTCTTTTAAAAATTCCGGATTGGATACTACGCAGAAGTTTTTAGTTTTTTTAGATATTATGCTTTCTACTTTTCTGCATGTTCCGACGGGTACGGTGCTTTTTACGACTACCGCCTTAAAACAGTCTATAGTATCGGCGATGCTTTCGGCTACCTTAAATACGTTGGACAAATCCGCTTCTCCGTTATCCTGGGGAGGAGTACCTACTGCTATAAACACGGCGCCGGTTTTTTTTACCGCTTCTTTCAAATCCTTAGTAAAATAGAGCCTTCCAAGTTTGACGTTTTTATCGGTAAGCTCTTTAAGGCCTGGTTCGTATATAGGAATAACGCCT
>JAJZLA010000170.1 GCA_021803845.1 bacterium
AATTTGAGGCGGATGAATGGCTGTATAATGCGGGAAATATTTTTATATGCGCCAAATCGCCGCTTGCCCCGAATATTACCATTACTGAAGGTTTCATATCAGCCATTCATCCGCCTCAAATTTTTTATTATTAAATAAATTTATTACGAAAGATAATCTATTTTTCCAGTATCACTCTTGCCGGAGCGCCGTTAGAATCTTTTATCTTAACGGGAAGAGCTATAAGTTTATAATTCCCGGCCGCCGCATTAAAAAGATTAAGTCCTTCGATTACTACAATGCCTGCCCTCAACAAAGTTTTGTGGGTATCGTGGCCGACATGATAGCCCTCTACGGAAAGATAATCGACGCCGACAAGAACTACTCCTTTTTCGACCATATACTTCGATGCTTCCGGATTAACGCAAACATAATCAGTGTGGAAATTTTTATCGGCGTTATTTATCCACCCGGAATTTTTTGTTTTAAAAAGAAGCCTGTCTCCTTTATTTATATTTAAAGGCACTAAAAATTCCTTCGATATGGACGAAACATCGGGGGGTACCTCGATTACCCTGCACGGTCCGATAAGTTTATTTATATCAAGCCTGTCTATCCCTATTCCTTCGTCGATAAAATGTCGGGGGGCATCTATATGGGTTCCGGTATGCACTCCGCAGGTAATTTTGCTGTTATTTGAGGCTGCCCCTTTTTTTATTTCGGAATAGTTGTCTATTTTAACCTCGGGGTCGCTCGGCCAGTGAAGCATGCCGTCCGTTATTTCCATACTGACGTCTATAAACATAATGGATATCCTCTTTTTTATTTATGTATAGGATGTCCGCCGAATTGATGCCTTAATGCCGCCAGCATTCTCGCCGCAAAAGAATTTTCCTGCCTTGACCTGAATCGCATAAATACTGAATCCGCCAAAACGGGTGCGGGAACTGCTTTGTCTATAGCTTCCTGCAGTGTCCACCGTCCTTCTCCCGAATCGTCGACGACGGGTTTAAGATTGGCCAGCTCCGGGTCTTCTTTCAGTGCGTTATTCGCTAGTTCTAACAGCCATGAACGCACTACCGACGCGTGATTCCATAAATCGGAAACCCTCTCTAAGTTTATATCGAAATCGCTGGCTTTCATAATCTCGAAACCTTCCGCATACGCTTCCATCATGCCGTATTCTATAGCGTTATGAACCATTTTTACGAAATGTCCGGAACCGTGAGGGCCGGTATGCAGGTAGCCGTTTTCCGGCGCAAGAGTTTTAAAAACAGGCTCGCAGTGCTTAAAAGTTTCGTCTTCCCCGCCTATCATAGAACAGTACCCGTTCTTTAATCCCCAAATGCCGCCGCTTGTACCGCAGTCCATAAATTTAATATCTTTTTCGCCGCAAATTTTTGCCCTTCTTATAGAGTCTTTGTAATATGAATTGCCGCCGTCTATTATTATATCCCCTTTTTGAGCGTATTGAAGAACTTCGCTAAGCATATCGTCGGTAGGCTGTCCTGCCGGAACCATAAGCCATACAACCCTAGGAGCAGACAGTTTTCCCATAAATTCTTCAACCGAGTTAGAACCTATAGCTCCTTTGTTTACAACCATCTCTTCTTTGGAAACCGTTCTGTTGAAAACCACTACCCTGTGCCCGCCTTCCAACAGCCTTAGCACCATATTCATTCCCATCCTGCCTAGGCCTATCATTCCAATTTCCATTTTGCAATCTCCTGTTTTAAAATCCGCATTATTACATTATTTGGAAAAGCCGTTACCCAGGCTTTTTCCTACTTCCCTGATAATATCGAGCGGTATAGGCATAATCATAGTCGTATTATTGGTCGATGAAATTTCGTTTAGCGTTTGTAAATAGCGCAACTGAAGGGCCATGGGATTTTCGGCTATAATTTTAGCCGCATCGCTTAGTCTCTGCGCCGCCTGAAATTCTCCGTCGGCGTTGATTATTTTAGCTCTTCTGTCCCTTTCCGCCTCTGCCTGCCTTGCCATCGCCCTCTGCATATCCTGCGGCAGGTCTATCTGCTTAAGCTCTACTACCGTAACCTTAATGCCCCAGGAGCCGGTATGCTTATCCAATATATCCTGAATCTCCATATTTATTTTTTCCCTTTCCGATAAAAGTTTATCGAGCTCTCCCTCGCCGCATACGCTTCTTAAGGTTGTCTGGGCTAACTGAGATACCGCATAATTATAATCGTAAACCTGGACTATGGCGTTTAAAGGATCTACCACCTTATAATATACTACCGCGCTGATTTTTAGAGTTACGTTATCCCTTGTGATAACGTCCTGAGGCGGAACGTCAAGCGTTATTATCCTTAAGGTTACCCTGACCATTCTATCTATCACCGGCCATAAAAGTATCAAACCCGGACCCTTAACCCTGATTGCCCTGCCCAGCCTAAAAATAACCGCCCTGTCGTATTCGTTTATAATTCTTACCGCATTTAAAATTATAATAACCGCGACGATTATTATAACCGCAAAGAAAATAGAACCCGTATCCATATATCCTCCAGAATCTTTGAAACACTTCACATGCAGGTTTACACCTGCCCGCTTTCGCATGCCGAAGACAAGCGGATAAGCAAAACATTTAATGAAGCGATTAATTTATTTTGTATGTCCTATATAGGTTTGACTTTAAGTCTGAGTTTGCTATCTACTTCCGTTATGACCACTTTAGAGCCTTTAACTATTTCGTTATCGGAAAAAGCCGTCCATAGTTCGCCGTTAATAAAAATCTTGCCTTCCCCTCCTTCTTTAATATCCTTAGCAACTTCTCCTTCCTCGTTTATTAAAGCAGCTCCGCCTGTTTTTACTTTTGCCCTGTAAGCTTTATATCCTAAATAAACAAAAATGGAAACGAACACGGTTAAAGTAATATAGGTAGGCAGGACAATCCTTATGAAAAAGGCGGGGACGGCATGCATAACGGAAAACAGAATAACGGTTCCGACTACAAAAAGAATCGCTCCGGCGGCGGTAAAAACGCCATAGCTCATTGCAAAGAAATCCGTAACGACTAATACAAAAGCAAAAAATATTAAGGAGTCCGCTAAATAAGCCATATTAAAATTTTTGATGATTTAAATAAGAATATTTTATTTTTAACCGATATAGATATTATATACCAATTTTTTAAATTAATTTTTAAAATATAATCCTCTTATTTTTTTCATATCTTCCCATGTTTCTCTTTTAGCGCTCGGATTTCTTAGTAAATACGAAGGGTGGTACGTCGGTATTACCGTTATGCCTTCATAATTAAACTCCCTACCTCTTACCGAAGATATTGCACCTTTATCGTTTCCGATAATAAATTCGGTAGCGAATTTTCCCAGCGTGCAAATTATTTCGGGTTTAATTATTGAAATCTGCTCCTTAAGAAATGGGACGCACAAGCTTATTTCGTCATCCATAGGATTTCTGTTATCGGGAGGTCTGCATTTTATTATATTTGCGATATAAACGTCTTCTCTCTTCAAATTTATAGATTCTATTATTTTAGTCAGAAGCTGCCCCGCCCTTCCAACAAAAGGCCTTCCCGTATTGTCCTCTTCGGCGCCGGGAGCTTCTCCTATAAACATCAGCTTGCTTTCGGGACTGCCTTCCCCGAAAACTATACTCTTGCGCGCAATGCTTAACCTGCACTTTACGCATTCGTTTACCTTAACGTCCTTTAAAAATTTTAACATATCGGATTTCGAAGATTTGGAATCCTTTTCGGTTTTATTTTCGGTTTTGATTTGCAATCCGGCTTTGACTTTCATATTATTTCTTAATGCGGACATTATCGTAAAACTTTCTTTATTGTCTGTAATAAAAGATTTTATATCTTCAAAAAATTGTTTTAATTCGATTTCTTTCACAGTTTTAAGCCTAATTTGAAAGCTTTCAAATTATTTTCGGAGCCTTTTCCTATCTTCAGGATATTTTCTATAGCGGCAATTTCTATAGGAATAACGGCCTTTGCAAAGAGAGCGCCTAACGCTATTATATTTTTTTGCGTAAGCGAATTAAAATTTTCCAAGGAAATCGCGTCGAAATCATAATAAAATATATTTTCGGTTATTTTCATTAACTCGGAAACGATAAAAGATATTTCGGGATACGAGGTTTGTCCCATTCTGACGCTTATGGGAATATAGGGGGTTTTATTGAAGATTACTATCGAATTTTTATTTATATAGCACGCACCCCTTAAAGTTTCTAAAGGCTCTAACGATATTAGGGCGTCTGCGCCTCCCGATTCTATCATCGGGGAATGCATACTTTTTCTCGGGTCTTTCATTTCGGATTCGTTTTCGTAAAATATATATTTTACGAAAGTTTCTACGTAGCCTTCCCTCTGGGCGCCGCCTCTTCTTTCGGAACCGGACACGTCCTGCAAATCAGAACTTAAGGCGGCATTTTTCATTACGGTTCCCATTGTTATAATTCCCTGTCCGCCGAGACCGACTATTGCAATATTGAATTTTTTCATATATTATTTTTCATCACATTCATACATTAATCCGAACTTCGTTAGGAACTTCTTCCGCAGATTTAATTTCCGCTCTTTGCCGTAATTTAAATTCGGTTTTTAAATCGAATTCGACTTTGCGTATAGCGCTGTTTGGGCATATTTCGCAGCAGACGCCGCATTTTACGCAGGAAGCAGGGTCTATATAGTAATAATCGTTGCCCGTTTCTTCGTCTTTCTTTAAAATAATAGCAGGACATGCAAGTTCGACGAAACATTCGTTGCATTTTACGCATCTCGACTTTTGAATCTCGTATAAAGATTCTCCTGCTTCCGCAAATCCGGACCCTTTTTTATTTAAAATCTTATTTCTTCTGGCTTCCTGCAGAATACATTCCCTTTTAGCGATTATCACTTTCACGCCCGGTTCTTTCAATGCGCTTTTAATCTGGGACGCAAATCTT
>JAJZLA010000171.1 GCA_021803845.1 bacterium
GACGGTATTCTTACGCCTTTTGAATTGCCGATAGTTATAATATTTAATTTCATAAATGTAATTATAAAGTAATTACGGTAAAAAGTCAATATCATTTAATTTCATATCATTTAATTTTTTATTTGCTAATTTATATCATATATGATATAATAAATCCAATGCCTGAAAAAAACATCGAGCTAAAGCTATCGGGAGATAGGCCTGCGTTATATGGAAGATTATAAAAGGAGATTAAAACAATTAATAAGAAGATTGCTACTTCATGGGAAGACGTTAAAAAAGAGCTCTTAAAAGACCCCTCCGTCTATAAAGAATATAAATCCTTAGAGCCGGAATACAAGATAATAAGCCAGATGATAAAAATAAGGATAGAACAGGGCTTGACGCAGAAAGAACTGGCGGAAAAGATAGGAACGAGGCAGAGCAACATAAGCAGGATAGAAAGCGGGAAATACAATCCTTCCCTGGAATTTCTGAAAAAAGTGGCCAAAGGTCTTAATAAAGAGCTTATCGTATCGTTGGGTTGATTGCCGTCAATTTCGAGTCTTATTTTAATCCTGCAAATAAAAAATTAAATGATATGAAATTAAATGATATTGACTTTTTACCGTAATTACTTTATAATTACATTTATGAAATTAAATATTATAACTATCGGCAATTCAAAAGGCGTAAGAATACCGTCGGCAGTCCTCAAGCAGTGCAATATAGTAAAAGAGTTGGATCTTGAGGTTAAAGACAATAAAATAATTTTAAAACCTGTAAAAAATAAGCCTAGGGACGGATGGGGCAATGCTTTTAAACTAATGCGCAGGCGAAACGACGACGCATTAATTATTGACGACGCATTAGTCCTTGACGGGGAAAATTGGGAATGGAAATAAGCCAGTATGACGTCTGTCTTGTAAACCTCGACCCGACTATCGGACATGAAATGAAAAAGACGAGACCCTGCCTTGTAATTTCACCAAATGAAATGAACGAAAATATCAGGACGTTTATTATCGCCCCTATGACTACGAAGTCGCATGATTATCCGACAAGGATTAAGGTATCTTTTAACGGAAAAACGGCTTGGATTGTCCTTGACCAGATAAGAACCATAGATAAGCAACGGTTAGTTAAAAAACTCGGGGGAATCAGCGACGATGTCATACTATCCGTTAAAACCGCGATTAAAGAGATGCTTGTAGATTAAAAATTTAAATTGAATGGAGCGGGCAACGGGGTTCGAACCCGCGACACCAAGCTTGGGAAGCTTGTACTCTACCAACTGAGCTATGCCCGCTTTTTATATACTTGCATGTTCTTTATTTATATCATAAAAACAAAAAATTGTAAAATGGAAGGAAAACAACTGAAGGAAAAGAATATGCTTATTTTCTTTTAATAAAATTACGGAAATCAAATAAGGCAATTTATTAATAATTTTTAATGGTCGGGACGACTGGATTTGAACCAGCGACCCCTTGCTCCCGAAGCAAGCTTTATGGCTTGTAAGTTAGTAAAATTATTAATAAATTTATGCCTACTTATAATTTAGTAGTAATATAGTAGTAAGACGAATTAGAAAATGTTTTGTCATGATGAATTAAACCTGCTTCGTTTTTAATTTTTATGCAAATACTATCTTACGCCTTTTTCCTGCTTAACTCTTTCGTAAAGCCAGATTTTAACCAACGCACCCCTATCTACGCCTATTTTCATTCTTATATCGTCTATTTCTTTAACTAAAGACTCTGATACGTCGATTGTAAGGCGAACTTTTTTACCTCCGCGCGTTATAACGGCCTTAGAAATGTCAATAAGGTCGGTAATGTCCTCTCCTTCGTCGAAACGGCGGTCGAATTCTTCTGCGGTTTTAGTTAAAATATTTTTCTTCATATAATTTTACCTCTTTTTTTCTTGAACGTCTTGCCGAAATAATTCTTATGGCGTTTCCCCTTATCGTAAAAATAACCGTCCATAATTTTCTGTTAAGTTTTCCTATGGTAATAAATCTATTTTCTATCGGATATGGGGCAATAATTTCAATACGGTTTTCATCTAAAAATATATTTTTTGCGGTTTCAAAATCAATGCCGTGTTTAATTTTATTTGAATTACTTTTGGACTCGTCCCATTCGAAATTCATAATATCATTTTTACATATTTTATACAAATATGCAACAATATCTGGTTATAATTATATTATATAAATATTAAAAACAAATATAAAATTTATAGCAAGTCAAATGTTGTCGTACAACACGCACAAGCCGTCTTTAAAGAGCATATCCATATGGATTGTAACCTTTTTTTCGACCTCTGTGCTTGAACAATCGAAAGAATTTTCCAATAACACCTGAACTATATGATTGGCATCTCTTTTAGAAAAGAATTTAACCAGTCTTACAGCATTAATGATATTAGCGTTCATTTTGCTTCCTGTAATTATTTTTTTAAGAGCTTCCTCATCAGCTTTATTTTTATGTGGTTTTGTCATTGGGCGTTTAAATGTTTTTGTCATTGTCCTGAAATCCCTGCCGTTTACACCAGAGAGAGAATTATTGAAAAGCTTGGCTATATTGTAATATGATACACCGTTTTTAAGCAAAAATTCTATATCTTTTCTTGGGTCAACATAAATTTTTTTAAGGAACTTTCCATATAGGAAATATATATCGTTAGACGATAATTTAAGTTTTTCATTCCTGCAAATATCGTCAAGATAATCTTTGACCGCAAAAAAATCCGAATCCTTAGAAAAATCATAAAAACCTTTTTGAGACAAGAGGGTATGTGTTAAGCTGTTATCATTGATTCCATATTTTTTCAATAATTCGCCCCATTTGTTATAATCTATTTTTCTTGCTTTAATAATTTTAACAAATTCTTTTACCCTTTCATCGGATAAATCTATACTGGAAATAAACTTTTTATACAGGCTCGGCTCTTTTCTTAAGCTCTTTTCCTTCCTCTCTCTTTTCCTTAATTCAATGATTTTTAAATCCTTGTATCCTAAACCAAGATATTCGGCAATATAACCGACCTTTAATCCAGCCTCGTATAGTTTGTCCGCAATGTATTCGTATTTAATCATTTTTGAATTCCAAAATTGGTAAAAATACAACCTATTATGTCTTTCCAAAACATTTTATCATAAATATATGAACAATAATGAAGAAAAATTATACGGTATGCATGAAGCGGCAGAATATCTTGGAATCTGCTACCGCACTATGCAAAATATCGTCTATGCAAGGGAGATCGGTTTCGTAAGAATAAGGAAATATTACAAGTTTCGCGAATCTGACCTTAAAAAATATATAGAAAAGAATTACATAAAACCGGTTAATTAAGATGTAGGAGGTAAAACTTATAATGGAAATTAAGGAGAAAAGCAATATCACAGTGTATGTTGCAGATTTTGATGAGAATTTTTTTTATTTGGTTTCTTCTGACCCTATGACTGAAAATTACGTATCAGACAATTATATTTACATTTTACCAAAAACTAAAGCTTGTTTTAAGGAATTCCCGCATCAATTTATGGAAACAACGGTATATATTGAAAAAATTACAGGACGCGAAGTTTACCTATCACAAGTTCATTGGTTATATATGAAAAATCTAATCAAAGCCGAACTCGGTCTAGAAGTGAAAATTATTAAACGCTATCCTGGCATACTTACGGTAGGAGAACTTAGAACACCAAATCAGGGAATTGATAAAGCAGCATTAAAAAAGCTATCGGAAAAATTTTCGGAAAAAATTTATATAAAACCTTTAAATACTCATCTAAATCAAAGTAAATTAATATGATAGACACGGAAAAGTTAAAAACGATTGAGGCGGAAACGGTTTTAAATGCTCTTGGACTTCCCTATAAAAAAACAGGAGACAGACTTATGGCTTTGGCAACATACCGAGACGAAAATACTGAAAGCATTTCAATCCAAAAGCGTGACGGAAAATGGCTATGGAAAGATTTCGGGACAGGAAAGGGCGGCAGTTGGATAGACCTTGTTATGTCTGCTTTGAGTTTAAACTATATTGATGCAATTAATTTTTTAAATAATATAGAAAATGCGGAAATAAATAACGACTACTATAAGAAAAACTTTTCTTTTGGCTGCCAAAAAGAAAAAGAATTTAAGCCCACTGCCGTTGAAATAACAGCTATCACCGAGATAAAAAACCTTGAATTAATTAATTATCTCCACTCAAGAGCCGTATATTTTATACCGGACTGGCTCAAACAGATAAATTATTCCGTTATTAAAAATAATAAGACTTATCTAAATTCCGCCTTAGGCATAAAAAATTCTGCCGGAAGGTACGCATTAAGAAATGAAAAAATAAAAATGAATATCGGGAAAAGCGCATATTCTTTATTTTATAAAAATACCCAGAAGGAGCTTATTTTTGTAGTCGAAGGAATGTTCGACGGTTTAACCGTTGCAGAAAAGATGAAAGACAGATTATACGATTTAATAATTTTAAATTCGGTAAAAAATCTTAACGCACTTGTTTTAAAAATCTTATCAAATTACAAAAATATAATTTTAGCACTTGATAGCGACGAAGTCGGCAAAGAAGCGCAAAATAGAATTATCCGGCATATTAAAAGCGTCCCTATAAATAAACTAATCTTTAAATCTAAAGACTTAAACGAAGCTTTAATTTTAAAAGAAAAAATAGGAGTTGCCCTATGCCAGCTATAGCGCCAATAACATTTAAACCGGAAGAAACAAAAAAGGTGTTTTGTCCTGTTCTTATGAAAGAATCGGATTGCGAACTGTTTTTTGGAAAATACTGCGGTAAAAATCTACCTGAAAGAATGGAATGCGCAAGACTTCTTGATACTCCAAGCATATACGGCTTAATTCCGCATGGTTCATTTTTATATCATTTC
>JAJZLA010000172.1 GCA_021803845.1 bacterium
AATATCGTACTTGGCGAAGATAAAGCAAAAGTTCCAAGCGAAGACCCGCTCTGTAGCCTGTCTCTCGCCACTAAATTTTTGGAAGATATATGTTCGTGCGGCGAAAGCTCCGAAACTAGCGCTCCTCCGTTAAATATTATGTCATTATATAAATCCCTGTTCTCAGGGGGATATAACGAAGAAAGAAGTCCCGAACCCAAAAAAGCTATAGTATATCCGTTGTTTTTTAATGCAGCCCGATGGGCCGCCGAATCTATTCCTAAGGCAAGTCCGCTTATTATAGCATAACCTGAAGAACATAGTTCCGAGGTTATATCCTCCGCCAGTTTAATCGCATATTTGGGCGGTTTTCTCTGTCCTATAACCGCCGCCGCTAATTTTAAGTCCTCTTTTAATGCCCCTTTATAATACAGAACTAAAGGCTTATTTTTAATTTTGCGTAAATTTGCAGGATATAAAGAAGAATTAAAAGTTATTATTTTAACGCCGTTTTTAGAAGCCTCGTCAATTTCTTTTATGGCATCGAAAAAAGCCGTTTTTATAATTCTTTGGTTTATTAATATCTTAACGTAATCTATTTTTAAACCTGTTTTAATAAAATCGGACTTATCGGCGTTAAAAATTTCGCGTGGACTGCCGAATGCATTAATTAGAAACATTATATGCCTGTTCTGCAGACCTTTGATTTTTTTAAGAGCTAAAGTGCATATAATATCGTCCATCAAATATCCCTGCCCGTAAAATTTATAATATCTTCCTCCGTGGGCGTTTTACCGAGAAATATTCCCGTTACCGCACTTGCCCCCTCTTTTAATAACGCGTTTTTTATAAGTTTAAAAGTCGTTCCCGTAGTTATAATATCGTCGAAAATTATTATTTTTTTGATTTATAATTATATTTATATTCGAATGATATATTATTCAAATCCATTTTTTTTAATTCTATATTATTTTCGATATGCCCAGGTTTGTGTCCTTTGGTGCATACAACGGCCTTTTCGTAAGTAGCAATGGTTCCCAGCGCCGCAAGATACAAGCATACCTGAGAATTAGGATAAACGTCTAAATATGAATTGCTCGGCGGAACCGGAAGTATCAAATCGTAAAAATAAAAATAATTATATATAATATTGTTTAATATTTTAATATAAAAAGCTATAGCCTTGGAATCTCCTTTTTTATATTTTAAAATTAAGTCTGAATATTTTACGCTTTGCGGTAATTTGCCTTGATTGGGAGCAATTTTTTTATTTTTAGGAATATAATAATCTAAATAAAAATATTCTCCGTTGCCGCCGGTTTTTATATTTATATTATTTTGAAGCATTATCTGAATATATTATTATTAATAATCCTTATAGTAGATTTTTAAAATTAAATCGTTAATGAACCGACAATTTAATATGATAAATCTTTATCTTAAAAATTTCAATTTCAATATATATAACTCCATAGGAATACTGCTTTCTTCAGAAAATGAATGCAGGCGTTTTATTAAAAAAATTGAAGATTTAAACCTAAACTGCGGATTTTTTACTTTCGAAGATTTAAAAAAAAAATTTAATATCTACGGAGCGATTGAATCCCCGTTAAGTTTTCCTTTTAAAAATATCAAAAACGTTTTATCGACAAAAGCGGTTTTTTTAAGCAGCATAACACTAAATTCGCTTTCGGACGCCGTCTTATTAAACGCCGTCTGCGACTTTGCATTAAACAACGGCGTTATTTTCTCCATAGTAACGGAAACGGCTTTTAATACCGTAGAAGATTTAACTAATTTATATGGCAATATGCGCATCGAAAAAAAATATTACGAAAATTTAATAATAGATATTTATAAATCGCGTCTAAAAATGCTTTTAAAAACAAGAATTTTAGCTTCCGGAAAAAACGAAGGATACACCGAATCTATTAACTTGTTTATCCGTAAAATGAAAACTATAGGTTTTAATCCTAAAATTAATAATACAAATTTAATTTTTTTAAATTCGGAAAAATTTGCCGTAAATATTAACATAGCCCCGCTGCCGCAAGATATATCGCGGGCCGAAAAAAAGGCGGAATCCGTTTCTCGAAATGAAATTACTTTAAATACAAATTTATACGATATGCACTTTTACCAAAAAGAACTTTTTAATAAAATTAAAATATTTTTAAATACCGCTAAAAATTTGAAAGAAGGAACGGTTTTAAAAAGAAGCGGCAGAACGACCGAAAAAAAGACATCATTTTCGGATCTAAGCAAAATTCAAAAAATATCGATAAAAGAAACAAATACGGCACAACTTATAATAGCAGGCGCAGGCGCAGGCAAAACTAAAGTAATAGTCGATAAATTCTTATATTTATTAAATTTTTTTTCCGCAGGTTCAATACTTGTTCTGACTTTCACCAATAATGCCGTAACCGAAATAAAAATCAGGATAGCAAAAAAATTAAATATTAGCGAATACGGAACCTTTATAAACGATAAGATCTTAAATATTTCAACCTACCACAGTTTTTTCTATTCGATAATAAAAGAATTTTATAGCGAACTCGGATATAAATCCGCTCCTTCGGTTTCAGATAAAAAAAAGGAAACGAACGACGCCGGCGATAAATATGCCGATGAATTATCTATATCTTACGACGAAATTATTTTAAATATAATCAAGCTGTTTAAAAACGACTTTATAGCAAACGAAATATCGTCAAGATTTAAATATATATTAGTCGATGAATATCAGGATTTGGATTTTTTAAGCGACTATTTAATAAAAAAAATAGATGCGGGCAAGGGTAAAGTTATGTATGCCGGAGACGACGACCAGTCGATATACGGATTTAACGGAGGAGATTTTTTTAACATTCTGACGTTCGACCTGTTTTTTTCTTCAGGCAAAGTATTCGTTTTTCAGAATAATTACAGGTCAAACCGGACGATCGTAGAATTTTGCAATTCAATATTGAATAACATAAAATTAAGGTATCCAAAAAAATTAATTGCAGAAAATAATGCAGTACAAGATGCGGCGGTCGATATTATCTGTTTTAAAAATAAAAGCGAAGAAGAAAATTTTATAGCAAAAAAAGCGGCAGGTTATTTTAAAACCGGAAAAAAGATTGTAGTTTTAGTAAGAACTAAAAGGGAGAAAGCTAAATTTCTGGCTATTCCGAATTTAGCCGATTTTTGCTCGGTATCGACCATTCATGCCGGCAAAGGTTTGGAGTATGATATCGTATTTATTTCCGGAGCGTCAAAAAACAATATATCCCGCTTAGAAAACGCTAACTTAATGGGGGGCGGCAGGCCGTCCTATTTTAAAATTCATCCCTTCGTAAATTTTTTTAAAACAAACTATCCGTTTAAAATGACCGATATATTAATCGACGACGAGATAAGGCTTTTTTACGTTGCGGCTTCAAGGGCTAAAGAAAAACTTTATATAACGTATTCCGGAGAAATTTCGGATTTCTTAGAACTTTAAAACTGGTTTAAGATATCGAGGCTTCCCTGATATAAAAGCCTCAAGTCGTTAATATTATATTTAAGCATAACTATTCTGTCGAATCCCATTCCAAACGCAAAGCCTTTATATTCTTGCGGGTCTATGCCGGCATATTTAAAAACGTTCGGATGCACCATTCCGCATGGAATTACTTCTATCCAGCCAGTATTTTTACATACTCCGCAGCCCCTTCCGCCACAGAATACGCACTCTATATCAAGGTCTAAACCAGGTTCTACAAAAGGATAAAAAGCAGGCCTAAAGCGTGTTTTTCTTGCGCCGAGAAGGTGTTTTACGGTCTCTTCCAATATTCCTTTTAAATCCGAAAGTTTAACGTTTTTATCTACGAAAAGTCCTTCCATTTGATTAAACATAAAAAGGTGCGTCGCATCCACGGCTTCATATCTGTAACATCTGCCCGGCGCTATTATTCTTAAGGGCAGCACTTTTTTTTCGAGGGTTCGAGCCTGAACGCTCGACGTATGCGTTCTCGGCACCAAACCGTTCAGCAGATAAAAAGTATCCCATACGTCTCTTGCGGGATGATCCGCCGGAATATTTAACGCGTCGAAATTATAATAAGTAGTTTCTATTTCAGGACCTTCGACTATCTCGAAACCCATAGACGTAAAAAAATCGGCCGCTTCTTCCAATACTGCAGTTATCGGGTGTTTATGAAATCTTTCTATCTGTTTTCCGGGTATAGTAAGGTCTATTTTATATTCGGCGAAAAATTTTTTATTTTCGCATGAAGAAAGTTCGGATTTTTTTGTATTGTAAATCGCTTCTATCTCGTTTTTGACTTCGTTCGATTTTTTTCCTATAATTTTTTTTTCTTCTATAGAATATGAACCGATATTATGTAAAATCTCCGTCAGCCTGCCTTTTTTTCCCATAAAAGCCTTAAAGATTCCGTCTAATTCGCTTAACTCCTTGGCGAAATCCAAAGATTTCTTTGCTTCTTCGGATATTTTATTTATAGTTTCTATAATTTCTATGTTTTTATCCATCGTTATATATTACCAAACTTCATATAATTATTTCAACAAAGTTTTTTATCCCGTTACTTTATTTCTGCCTGATTCTTTTGCCCTGTATAAATTATCGTCTGCAATTTTCAGCATGCTGTTTAATATTTCGTCCGGGTCGTAATTTATTTCTTTAATTTCCCCGCTCTTATCTTGAAAAAACTGTTCTATGCCGGAAACTCCTATGGATATGGTAATATTCAAATTTAAATTGTCTTTCGGCGTATAAATTTTATTTTCTATATAAACCCTTAATTTTTCCATTAAATTCATAGCTTTTTCTTTACTTGTATCCGGTAAAACTACGACGAATTCATCGCCGCCGTATCTTGTTATTATATCCTGTTTTC
>JAJZLA010000173.1 GCA_021803845.1 bacterium
TACCGTGTCTTCCCTGACGTAAAAAGATTTGTCCAATTTCTTAAAAGCCATCTCTATCCAGAAAAATTTATAAAAAATACTTGTTTCTATTTAAGAATACTTGAAAAAGTTCTATTAACATAGGTATCGAATCGGCAATTAAATTTACGTGTCCTCCAGGCTTATGATGCCAGTTCACACTCTTTTCTTTTACCTTTATGCCGTTCAAAAGCGCTATATAAAGTATTTCGACGTCAAACGAAAAGCCTTTTATTTCGGATTTTGCAAAAAGCTTTTTTGCGGTCTGCATCCTGAACGCCTTGAATCCGCACTGCGAGTCGAAGAAATTTATTCCTAGAAGTTTTGATTTAATCAGGCTGAATGTTCTGCCTACCAGATTTCTGAAAGGCGGTTGAATTATAACCGAGCCTTCCGGCAGATAGCGGGAACCTATTATAGCGTTCGTTTCCGGTTCTTCTTTGAATATGTCTATAAAAGCCCCGATTTCAGATGGGTCGGTCGATAAATCCGCGTCCATAAAAAAAACATATTCGTTTTCTTTATCCGCGGACATAACGCCTTCTTTGACCGCGGCGCCTTTACCGCTTTTAGTTATAGTAATGACTCTTAAGTCGGCCGAAAGGGTATCTTTAAGCACGCTTAAAGTTCCGTCCGTGCTTCCGTCGTCCACGACTATAATTTCGTAAATATATTTTTTAGGCTTCAGATACGACCTTAATGCGATTATAGTCTGTTTGATTCTTTTTTCTTCGTTGTAAGCCGGAATTATTATGGATAATGAAGTCTTGGCGTTTTTATATTTTTTGTAATCTAAATTTTCGGTCATATTTTTTATTCCTTAATAAATATATTATAATGTTTTGAAGCAATATACAATTTAAAAAATTTATATTTATAGTATAATATATATTTAATATGGCTAAAAATCCGAAATTCACGATTCTTTTATATCATAAAATAGGAAAATATCCTCAAAACGCAAAATTCCCGGGGCTTTATGTTACGGAGTACGATTTCGACAGGCAAATCAAATATTTAAAAAATAAGGGATATACTTTTTTGACGCTTTCCGAACTTAAAACTTTATACGATTATTATTACAAAGCAAAGGAAGCCGGTTCGCCGGATTCGCCGCAACTTATTAATTTAACCCCTGTCCTCGAAAAGAAAAAGTATGCGGCTATTACATTTGACGACGGCTCAAAGTCCGTTTATTCGGGCGGATTAAAGGTCATGAGGAATAACGGGGTCAAAGCTACCGTTTTTATGGTTCCCGGACTCATAGGCGGGCTTAACGAATGGGATATGAAAAACGGGGAAAATAGGGACGAAATGCTTGACTTATCCGAGCTTAAAGAAATGTTTGGATGGGGCATAGAAATAGGCGCCCATACCATGACCCATCCCCGTCTTACTAAAATTTCGCCTGAGGAAGCTTTTAACGAAATTTCTCTTTCAAAAAAAAATCTGGAAGATTTATTGGGAGCAAGCGTAAATTTTTTTGCCTACCCCTACGGAGATTATACCGAAGAAACGGAAAAGCTGGTTGAAAAAGCGGGTTTTTACGGCGCATGTATTACTAAAACCGGCATAGTAAAAAAAGGGGCGGATTTTTTCGCGTTAAAAAGAGTTGCGGTAAGACATAATACGGATTTTTTTAAATTCAAAAGAAAAATATGGAAAGTAAGGCTCTTTTATTAAATTAATACCTGCTCCCTATATAGGTATAAATATGAACATATTAATAATAAAATTAAGCTCTATAGGCGACTGCCTTCTTGCTACTCCGGCAATAGAATCTATTAGAAAGGGGTATCCCGACAGTTTTATTACGTGGCTCGTAGAAGATAAAGCCGGAGATATCGCTCTTTTAAACCCACATGTAGATGAAGTCTTAATTATCGATAAAAAAAAATTCAAAATCAAGGACTATTTATCGTTAGTTAAGAAATTAAGGAAGCGCCGTTATGATTTATCGATAGATTTGCAGGGGGTTGACAGAACGTCTATTTTTGCTTTTCTAAGCGGAGCGCCGTTGAGATATACCGAAGAATATGCGGACCTCGGGTTTTTAAGCAATAAAAAGATTGCAAGGAAAGGAAGGCCGCCGGAACATGCCGTTCAATTTTATCTTTTTTTAGCCTCCGGCGTGGGCGGCGAAAAAATAAAAGAACCTGAGCCTACGCTCGTAACGTCCGAAGAAGATAAAAAATTCGCTTCTAATTTTTTGGAAAGCAATTTTCCAAAACCGGCAAAAAAAGAAATATTTATAGGAATAAATCCTACCGGAGCATGGAAGACCAAAAGATGGCCCCTTAGATATTTTATTGAGATTTCTAAAAGATTGATAAATTCTTTTAACGCCAATATAGTAATATTTGGAGGCAAAGGCGAAGATTATCTGGCGGACGAAATCTTAAAAGCTATAAACAGCCCTAAAATTGCAAGCGCGGTCGGCAGGACGACTTTGAAGCAGGCCAAGGAACTCCTTGCGGGAATGGATTATTTTATAACTCCCGATTCCGGACTTATGCATATCGCATCTTCGCTCGGCGGGCTTAAAACGTTAGCGCTGTTCGGACCTACCGACCCGGCGCTGACCGGTCCGGTCGGAAAAAATTTTACCGTTTTAAGAGACAATCTTATATGCATACCGTGTTTTAAAAAAGAATGTCCGTTAAATAAAATAGAAAATAATAATTTGACGGAATGCGTTTTATGCATGAAAAGAATTTTACCCGATGACATTTTTAATATAATAAAGCGGGATTTGGAAATAAATAAAACAGTATAGAAAAATAAAAAATAATAAAACAACCTTGAAATATTACCTTTTGCATATGAAGGATTCGGATAATATAAAAGATTTCTTGATATTCGGACATAACTATATAGGCGACGTTCTGACGCTGACCCCGGCCATCCGGGCGTTAAAAATGAAGTTTCCGGAAAGCAGGATTACCGCCGTAGTTTCTAAAAGCGCCTCGTATGTTTTGCGAAGAAATCCGGATATATTCAGGATTATAGAGACGGAGAAAATTAACGGGATCGGGGGCATTGCCGGTATTTTTAAGCTGTTGGTAACGCTTAGCGGCATCAAAAAAAAGAACGGGCATAGATTTTACGCCTGCATTAATTTTTTAACGTCTTTTAAATTTGCTCTTTTAGGATTTTTGTTTACTAAAAAACAGGTTGGGCAGAAAAAGTTTTTAAATAATTTTTTTTTGCGCGACCGTATAATATTCGATAAAAATTTAAATAATACAGATAAATCTTTAAAATTTATCGAACCGTTTTATATAAACGCCGGAGAAAAATATTTCGACAGGAACTGCGTTTATAACGTCGAAGACGGCGATATTAAAAATGCAGAAAATATTTTAAAGAATTCGTTTAACGGTTACGGGATAAACATAGATGCGCAAAATTTTAAATTTGTCTTATTTTCTCCAGGCTCCACAAGGAAATCTAAAGAAGCAGACCCGGATTTGTTTTCACTCTTTGCGGATTATTTAAATAAAAAAGGTTTTTATACCGTAATTACTGGAAGCAGTAACGACAAGCAGACTTCTAAAAAAATTTACGATAAAATAGAAAATAAACGTTTAAACGCGGATTTAACCGGTTTAACCGATATTTATACCCTCGGCGGGTTGATTAAAAAGTCGTTTTTGTCGGTCTGCGTAGATAACGGAACAATGCATTTGTCTTCCGCGATAAATACTCCGGTAATAGCTCTTTTCGGCTCTACCGACCCCGCCGTCTGCGCTCCTTCGGCCGGCAATGTTTACATAATAGATAAAAAAGCGGAATGTTATCACTGTTTTTATAGGGATTGTCCGAAAGACGGTTTTTATATGCGCGGTTATCCGGACTGCATGGGGAATATTATGCTAGAAGATTTAACCGCCGGATTCGAGTTTTTATTAAATTCAGGTGAAAATTCTAAATAAATAAACATAATTATAAAAAATGAAAATTTCAGGTTTTACTTTTATCAGGAACGGCATTTTAATGGGATATCCCTTTAAGGAGTCTATAATGTCTGCCCTTCCTTTAGTAGAAGAGTTTGTGGTCGTGGCATGCGAAAGCACAGACGATACTAAAAAAGAGCTCGAAAGATTAAGAGACGAAAACCCGAAAATCAAGTTAATAGATTCCGATTGGAATGTTATAAAAAAGAGCGGCAGCATAATGTCGGAAAAGACGAATATAGCAATAAAAGAAATTACGGGAGATTACGGACTTTACGTTCAGTGCGACGAAGGCATTCACGAAAAAGACTACGATAAAATAACCCGCGTGCTCGAGGATAATATTAATAACATAGATATAAAAGGCTTTGTCTTCGATTACATACATTTTTTCGGAGGGTATTTTTCCTATGCGAAGAAGTCGGAAAAAAAGTTTTTTTACGACAAAGAAGTCAGGATTATAAGAAACGACGGAACCGTTTTTTCATGGGGGGACGCTATGGGTTTTAAGGATGCCGGCGGGGTAAAAATAAATATCGAAAACAAAAATGCCGTCCCTCTTAACGCAAATATGTTTCATTACGGCAGGGCAAAAAATCCCGCCGGTATGTATAAAAAAGACAGGGAAATGGAAAGGCTTTATAATTTCAGGATAATAAACAGGTTAAAAAATTGGGTTTCGAACTACGACCCGCGGGTGGATAAATATATATATTCCGATTTCAGCTGGCTTGAAAGAATTGAAAGAAAAAATATCGATTTTCACCCTGCCCCTTTCAGGGAGCTTGCGTCTAAACAGGATTGGGATATAGACGATTTTAAGACATTTATGAAAGAAAAAAAAGGGACGTCGCAGTTTTTTAAAATGCTGATATACAGATTAGTAAAAGATT
>JAJZLA010000174.1 GCA_021803845.1 bacterium
TGAAAACATAATTAGACCTCCCGCTAATTAAATTAAAATATTATCTAAAAGCAGGTCTTCCGGCTTAAACGTTAGAACATTCCGCCTTCCCGGCAAATATAGACCTTGCCAGTGGCATATCGGAATACTCTTAATAACGGCTTATAATAAAAAAACCCGTTATAAGTTATCACGGCTGCGGGTACAGTACAGGATTTGCACCTGTTTCCCTAAACTTTTAAGATAAAGTTCGGTTAATGTTAATATTTATTTACAAAGAACTGTTTGTTAAAAGATTATCATGTATAAATAATTAGTGTCAAGGATTTTTTTATGGGATAATTTTTCGGTTATTTTTAGTTATAATAGTGGTATAATTAAATCAAGCGCTTTAAGTTCCGTTTAAGCATATTTTAAATATTAAAATTACATATTAAATTTATAGAGGAATAAAAATGGATTTATCTAAGATAATAGAATCAAGGCGGGCTTATAGGTCGTTAGAAAGAACCGATATAACGGAAGACATCATAATAACGCTGGCTCAATCGGCTTCTTTATCGGCGTCGTGCTACAATCATCAGCCGTGGAAGTTTGTGTTCGTTTATGAAAATGCCGTTCTTGAAGAATTGAAAACCGCTCTTTCGAAAGGTAACGTTTGGGCGCAAAACGCTTCTATGATAATAGCCGTTTTATCTAAAGAAACCGACGACTGTGTCCTCGATTATAGAAAATATTATCTTTTCGACACCGGAATGGCCGCGGCATTGCTTATTCTTAAAGCGACGGAGCTTGGATACGTTGCCCATCCAATCGCCGGTTATAATCCAGAAACGGTTAAAGGGGTCATTAAGTCCCCGGACGATATGGAAATAGTTACCCTTATAATATTCGGCAAACATAAAGAAGGAATAGATCCCGTTTTGAGCGAAAAACAAAGAAACGATGAAATTAAGCGGCCTCAGCGCAAACTTTTCGGCGAATATGCTTGCCTTAATAAATATTGTTTATAATATTATATTTTAAGATAATTCAATGTTTGCCGATTTCTTCTTAAATATCGAACTATTTCATCCCGAAGCCGTAATGCCAAGGCGGGCTATTAAAGGCGATGCGGGATTAGACCTTTTCGTCTGCGAAAAGACCGTTTTGGAGCCCGATGTTTTAATTTCCGCGCATACAGGCATTAAAATTGAGTTTCCGGCGGGCTTTGCCGCGATTATTAAAGAAAAATCAGGTTTGGCGTTAAAAGAAATAGAAATAAAAGCCGGAGTTATAGACCGTGAATACAGGGGAGAGGTTGTAGTGCTGGCAAAAAACAAATCAAAAGATGCCGTCACGTTCCTGCCCGGCCAAAAAATAGCCCAGATGTTAATAATACCAGTATGGACGGGGGAACCTAATTTAGTAAACAAGGTCGATGAAGATACCGACAGGAAAGACGGCGGATTCGGGTCTACGGGGTTTTAAAAAAAATGAAAAAACTCAGCCCTTCTTTAAAACGGACGGAAATCGGCGGCGCGGACGGAGGCGGACATAACAGGGCAACCTACCGCAATCTTTTCGAAAGAATAAAGCCCGACGAAAAAGAAAAAATCAAGGAAAAAATCGATAAAAAAGAAATAAGAAAATATATCGAAAAAGAAGAAAATTCTATAAATTCGCAAAATTCCGAAATAAATGGAAAATAAGGCCGCAGTAATATTCGACACTGAAACTACCGGTTTTACCGAACCTGTTTTGATAGAAGCCGCAGGCATTATTATTAACGGCAATCCATTAAGCGAACAGGACGATACTTTTATAAACCGCTATAATCCCGGCAAGCCTATTTCTTTCGGCGCCATGGCGGTTCATAATATATTGGACGCAGAAATAAAAGATTGTCCTCCGGCTTCCGAATTTAAACTTCCCGATAATACCGCCTATATAATAGGGCACAACATAGACTACGACTGGCAGGTGATAGGAAAACCTCCCGTTAAGAGAATAGATACGCTTGCCATGGCAAAAAGCATATGGCGGGGCTTCGATTCTTATAATTTATCAGCGTTGACATATGCCCTGACGGAACCGGAACAAAGACGGGTAGCCAGAAAAATTCTCGTCGAAAGGCACAACGCCTTAACCGACGCAAAACTTTGCTTAAATATTTTGCGCCTGATATTAAAAGAAAAACCGGAATTAACCTCATGGGGTTCTATATGGAAATTTTCGGAAGAAGTCCGAATTCCTAAAACTATGCCGTTCGGGAAGCATAAAGGAACGCCTATTAAAGATGTTCCTCAAGATTACAAAGAATGGCTAAAGGGACAGCCGGATATAGACGAATATTTATTAAAGGCGCTGGAAGCTTCATAATCTTAATATAGGGGGTTAACGTTATGTTTTTTATGGGAATGTTCGGGTTCGGACTTTTAGGACTTTTATTTGTTATTTTAACCGTGGGCCTTTTAATATGGGCTATCGTAGATATTTTAAAAAGGCCGTGGAAAAACGACGCAAATAAAATAATATGGCTTTTGATAGTTATTTTTCTTGGCGTTATAGGTATAATTATTTATGCGATATTGCGCAATTCGGAATCGGTGGAATTGATTAAAAGCAATACCGGAAACAATCCGCCGTCTAATCCGACGAATAATTAAAAAACTTATTAAGGCAAAACTTTTTCGCAATATTTTTCAATCTTTTATCGAGCCTACATAATTGCGCATCGGAAAGCAGGCGTAGCAATTAGATGAATATATTCCAAGCCTTTTTCTATTAGTTGTTATTTTCTATAAATAGCAATAATCTCTTTTTTTGCCTATGCAGCCAATTTTACCGATTTTTCTATTAACTTATCGTCTATAAATAGTTTTCAAAAAATTAAACAAAAAAACTGTGAGGGTAGCAGAAATAACTTGACAAAAGTTTTTATATGCGATAAGATACAAACCGGTTGGTATTTTAATATAGCATAATTTTAGCAAGAACCTTAAATAAACCTTAATATTCAGAAGGAGGCAATCATGTCTTTAGACGCAAAGAAAGTTATTGATACGGGCTGCCTTAGCTGCGCCGCCTTGTATCCTAAAATTAAAAATGAACTTGAAACGCTTGATAAAGGCGAGGTATTCGAAATAATTTCGAACAGCCCTGCTTCTTCGAAAGATATACCTGCATGGTGCAGAATGACTAGAAACGAGCTTGTTAAAACAATCGAAGAGGGTGAAAAAATTAGATTTTATATTAAAAAGTCATAAAAACAAACGGCATACCATTTTTACAATTAATATTAATATACTTTTAAGGAGGTTATTATGTCAAAAGCAAAGGCTTTAATCATTATTTTATCGGGTCAGGACAGTCCCATTAAGGTCAAACTCGGTCTTAACGTTTCATGGAGAACCAAAAACAGCGGGGCGTTTGAGGACGTTAAACTCATGTTTTTCGGCCCATCGGAAGATTTTATCGCTAAAACTGACGATAAAGAGATTCTAGAGGCTTACGGCGAGGTCTTAAAAAACAATATAATCCCCCAAGCATGCGTTTTTGTTGCTGAAGGTTTCGGTGTGTCAAAAGCTCTTCAAAAAAAAGATATGGAACTTGTCCATGCCGGACAGAGGATTGCCGAGTTAATGGCGGAAGGCTATCAGCCCATGACGTTTTAAAAAATGCATATCCTAAAAAGCCTTAAAACATATCGAAAAATTCCGCAAAAACTTGCATTTCTTTTTAAAAAAATGTAATTTACAATAATGGCTGGAAAAAAAGACGGAGATAGAAAAGACATAAAGGATTCGAGAAGAAAAGAAATAGTAAATGCGGCCTTTGAACTTATGCTCGAAAAAGGGTATGAGGATACCGGTATTCAGGATATATTGTCTACAATAGGTGCGACCAAAGGCTGTATTTACTATTATTTTAAATCTAAAAAAGACGTGGCTATAGCCGTGATAGAAGAGGTTATCAAGCCTCATTACCAATCCGTCTGGGGAGATTTTTACAAATCGGATGACCCGCTGGAAGCCCTCTGTTCGACTATAGACTTAATATTTAATAAAGGCGCCGAAAGATTGTCTAAGACGGGCTGCCCCCTTGGAAATTTAATCCTTGAAATATCCGCTAAAGATGTCATTCTTGCTAATCATACCAACGGTGTGATAAGCCTATGGCGCTCTTTTCTTGAAACGGGCTTAAAAAAGGCTAAAGACAGGGAAATAATACCCAAAAGCTCAGACATATCGAAAGTAAGCGATTTTATTATCGCCTCTTTTGAGGGCTGTATAATGATGTCCAAGTCTAACCAGAGTAAAGAAACGTTGAAAAATTGTTTCGATTCTTTAAAAAAATACATTTTATCACTTCGGGTTGGTTAAAGTTTTTAAAATAAATACCAACTGATGCAACGGATAAAAATCCCGTATATCTTAAATAGATGGTATTAATTTACCGTTATTTCGCACGATAGCGCTTCTTAACCTGCATTTATTGTAACTATAAGGTTCGATAAATATTTTCGATATATGACAAAATAAAAAAATTTGTTGACAAGTAGTTAAAAATTTTGATAATATTAAAGTTTCTAAATTATTGGATGTTGGGAATTTTTTGCCTTGCTGGCGTAGCTCAATGGCAGAGCAGCTGATTTGTAATCAGCAGGTTGCGGGTTCGATTCCCATCGCCAGCTCCAAAATAAATTGAAGTTGCGGGTTGAGGAGAGGTGCCCGAGCGGCTAAAGGGAACAGACTGTAAATCTGTCGGCGCGAGTCTACGAAGGTTCGAATCCTTCCCTCTCCACCATATTATTATTGAGTTTATATAGTATTAAAGATAATATTAAAATTTAATGGATTTGTAAACAGGACGGTACTGG
>JAJZLA010000175.1 GCA_021803845.1 bacterium
GAATGCAAGCAAAGAAACTATACAACCACTAAAAATAAAAAACTTTCTTCGGAAAAATTATCCGTAAAAAAATATTGCAAATTTTGTAAAACTCATACGGAGCACAAAGAAACAAAATAATACTTTTATAGGCCAGTAGCTCTAACGGCTAGAGCATCGGACTCCAAATCCGAGGGCTGGGGGTTCGAATCCCTCCTGGCCTGCCAGTAAATCGGCACGTAGATATAATTTAATTGTATAAAAATAATCGGTATATTAAATATGAAAAGCAATCCAGTTTCTGATTTCATAAAAAAAAGCAAACAATACCTGTATGAAGTCAGGGCGGAATTAAGCAAGATAGTATGGCCTGAAAGAGATAAAGCGACTAAAACTACTTACGTCGTGTTAATTTTTATCGTACTTGTCACGGCTTTTCTTGGTTTAACCGATATATTTTTCTCAAAAATATTTTCGTATTTTTTTCAAATTTAATTAATCGTAATTATAAAAATAAAAATAAATGACTAAAGAAGAAAAGGAAATATCGGAAGAAAATACGGCAAGCGAAGCTGAAGAAAATGCCGCAATTATCGAATCCGCCGAAGACGACTCTATTCCGAAAAAATGGTATGCCGTCCATACTTATTCCGGTTTTGAAGATAACGTTAAGCTGGCGTTGGAAGAGAGAATTGTTTCCAGCGGTTTAAAAAAATATTTCGGCGATATAATTGTTCCAAAAGAAGATATAATCGAAAAAACCGCAAAAGGCGGAAAGAAAAAAATAAAAAGAAAATTTTTCCCCGGTTATATTTTTATAAGAATGAACGTGAATACCGATTCTTGGCATCTTCTTAAAGCGACTCCGAAAGTAACCGGTTTTGTAGGAGATCAGCTAAATCCTATGCCCGTCGACGAATCTGAAATGGGAAAGATAGTCGCACAGATAACCGAAGGAATCAAGAGACCTAAAGCAAAAATCGAGTTTTCCAAGGGGGACGGCGTTAAAATTACGGAAGGTCCTTTCTCTGGTTTTAACGGTATAATTAATGAAATTAAACCCGATAAAAGCAAATTGGAAGTTCTTGTATCGATATTCGGCAGAGCAACGCCGGTCGAATTGGATTTTACCCAGGTAGAAAGAAATTAATTAAAATATAAACGAGGCGGATTTAATCCGTTTCTTAATAAAGAGGATAAATAATATGGCGGTAAAGAAAGTTCAAGCAATGGTTAAATTGCAGATTGTCGGGGGCAAAGCAAATCCGGCTCCTCCCGTCGGACCTGCTTTAGGTCAGCATGGCGTTAATATAATGGAATTTTGCAAACAATTCAACGAACGCACTAAATCGCAGGAAGGTACGGTTATACCGGTAGTACTGACTGTTTATGCAGACAGATCATTCGATTTTATTTTAAAAACTCCTCCCGCTTCCGTAATGTTAAAGCAGGCAGCAGGAATAGAAAAAGGTTCAAAAGAGCCGAATAAAAATAAGGTTGCGGTTCTTAAAAGGGCTAAGGTAATGGAAATAGCCAAAATAAAAATGCCCGACCTGAATGCAAACGACTTAACGCCGGCGATGAAGATTATTGAAGGAACGGCAAGAAGCATGGGCATAGATATTACCGATTAAAGATTGAATTCAATATCAAAGGAGACTATAAATATATGAAAAGAGGAAAAAAATATACAGACGCATTAAAAAAAGCCGACGCAGGCAATAAAAATATGACGTTGGACGATGCCATAAAAATCGTGGTCGAATCGCACTATGCTAAATTCGATGAAGCGGTAGACGTAGCAATAAATCTTGGGATAGACGTAAAGAAGAACGACCAGCAGGTTAGGGGAGCGGTTCTTTTGCCTCACGGAACCGGAAAGACGGTTAAAATTTTAGTTTTCGCAAAGGGCGAAAAAGAGCGTGAAGCTCAGACTGCTGGCGCTGATTATGTAGGACAAGACGATATGATTGCAAAAGTACAGCAGGGCTTTATGGATTTTAACAGAGTCGTCGCAACGCCGGATATGATGGCAAGCGTCGGAAAACTCGGGAAAATATTAGGTCCAAGGGGTTTAATGCCGAATCCGAAAGTCGGAACCGTAACGTTTGAAGTAGGTAAAATAGTCAAAGAATTAAAAGAAGGAAAAATAGAATTCAAAGCCGAAAAAAACGGCATAGTTCAGGCATCTATAGGCAAAGTATCTTTCGGTGCCGATAAGCTTAAGGAAAACTTTACTGCACTGCTCGAAGTCGTTAACAGATTGAAACCGGCTGCAAGCAAGGGCGTGTACGTAAAAAAAGTTTCTTTATCTTCAACTATGGGTTTGGGAGTCAACGTGGATACTTTAAAACTTAAAATGATTTAAACATACAAAATAATAATTCAAAAAATTCTTTATCGTCAATGACGACAGGTAAAACAAGTAAATCCTGCCCAGACATAAGAGCTAAATTTCCTGATTTTCTTTTAAATTGCTCTTGGTTTGTTGACGTATTCAAGAAAATTTAAAAGAAAGGAGGGGAGAAAAAATTGAAAAAAGAAAGAAAGAGTCAAGAAATTGAATTTCTAAAGCAAAGCCTTGAGTCTAACCAGGCGGTATTCATAGGAAAATATCAGGGTTTAACGGTAGAGAAATTTAGTTTTTTAAGAAAACAGACGCGGGAAGCCGGCGCAATGCTCAAAGTTTTCAAAAATACGCTGAGTAAGATTGCATTCAAAGGAACGCACGTAGAATCTTTATCTGAATTCTTAAACGGACCTAATTTTTTGATATTTACAAACGAACCGCTTGCAAGTTCAAAAGCTCTGTCGAAATTTGCCAAAGAAAATCCTGATAATATCGAGATTAAAGCCGGTTATTATCAAACTGTTCTTGATAAAGCCGCAATCGATACTCTTGCCACGCTGCCTTCCAAAGACGTCTTAATCGGAAGATTTATTTCTATTATTAAGTCGCCGGAAGTACGCTTAGTATTTACGTTAAAAGCGCCTGTCGTGAATTTCGTAAGAACGTTGAAAGCGTTGGAAGCAAAAAAAGCGGCTGCGTAAATGCCGTAAATTTTAAAATAATTAATTCATTTAATATTAAATAATTATCGGAGGATAAAAAGAATGGCCATAACTAAAGAAGATGTTTTAAACTATATCGAAAACGTATCAATAATCGAATTGAACGAGCTTATTAAATCTATTGAAGAAAAATTCGGAGTTAAAGCCGACCAGTTTGCAATGGCAGGTCCAGCCGCAGGAGGCGCGGCCGCAGCCGCAGCTCCGGCACAGGCTGAAGAAAAGACGGAATTCGACGTCGTTCTTGCAAATGCCGGCGCCAACAAGATTCAGGTTATTAAAGTTGTCAGAGAGCTTACTAGTCTCGGATTAAAAGAAGCTAAAGATTTAGTCGACGGAGCGCCAAAACCCCTTAAAACCGGAGTAAACAAAGAAGATGCTCAAAAAATGAAAGCAAAATTAGAAGAAGTCGGCGCTACCGTTGAAGTGAAATAAATTAAAATATAGTCGTATTTAAGTTATAAAAAAACGGGAGTTTAAATTTAAATGTCAAAAGCAAAATCCGAAATAAATATAGGAATGGGTAATCCCATTATATTAAGGAAGAATTTCTCTAAAATCAAGAAGGTTATAGATATACCAAGCCTTCTTGAGGTCCAGAGAAATTCATACGGAAGATTTTTACAAAAAGAACTCTCTCAAGATAAAAGACTTAATTTCGGTCTTGAGGGAGTTTTTAAATCTGTATTTCCTATAGAAGGATTAAATAAAAATTTTTCGTTGGAATATAAGGGATATACTATAGGCGACCCGAAATACAGCGAATATGAATGCAAACAAAAAAGTCTTACTTACAGCGCTTCGTTAAAAGTATTGTTCGATCTTGTTACATACGAGGTTGGAAACGGAATTAACGAAGGCGAAAGCACGCAGAGAGATATAAAGGATATTAAGGAACAGGAAATATATTTCGGTGAAATTCCTCTAATGACCAATAACGGCTCTTTCATCATTAACGGTATAGAAAGAGTTATAGTAAGTCAGTTGCAAAGATCTCCCGGCGTATTTTACGACAGCGATAAAATTAGGAGCCACGCGCAAGGTAAACCATTTTATACCGCCAGAATTATTCCTTATAGAGGCTCATGGTTAGATTTTGAATTCGACCAGAGAGATATGGTCTTTGTCAGGATTGACAGAAAAAGAAAACTCCCCGCAACGATTTTGTTAAAAGCAGTCGGATATTCTAAAGAAGATATTTTGGCAAATTTTTACAAAATAGAAACTTTCAAAATTGAAGGCGGAAAATATTTCAAAAAAACACCGAAAGATTTTCTTGTATCAGCCAGGGCTTACGACGATATTATCGATCCAAAAACTAATGAAGTTATAATCAAAAAAAACAGAAGGATTACAAGACAGCTAATTAACAAGCTCGAAGAATTGGGAATAGATTTTTTGCCTTGCGATGAATCGGATATCTTCGGCAAATATATTGCCGAAGATATAACGGACGCAAAAGAAATTATCGCAAAATCGGTACAGCCCATAAATTCAGCGCTTTTAGAAACATTAAAGAGCGTAGGAATTAATGAAATTAAAGTTTACTACATCGACAATATAAACGTTTCATCATCTATTTTAGAAACTTTACTGTCCGATAAAGTAAATACTAAAGATGAAGCTATAATAGATATATATAAGAGAATGAGACCCGGGGAGCCTCCTCATTTAACGTCTGCCGCTACATATTTCGCAAACCTGTTTTTTAACCCCGAAAGATACGATCTGTCGGAAGTCGGCAGGCTCAAAATCAATAATAAGCTAAATTTAAATAAAAGCTTAAACG
>JAJZLA010000176.1 GCA_021803845.1 bacterium
GACCGCTCGGAACTCCGGTCGGCAAACCCGGAAAATCGTTAAATTCTATATTAAGGCAGTCTATGGATTTTTATTCGGCGATAAGGCCGGTTTATTATCTCGGCCAGCCTACGCCTATTCCCGACCCGGAAAGAGTTGACGTTACTATTTTCAGGGAAAATTCTGACGACGTTTATATGGCTATAGAATATATGGCAGGTTCCGAAGGCGCAAAAAAGGTGCGCAATTTCTTTATAAAAGATATGGGCGTTAAAAATGACGCTATACCGGAAGATGCCGGAATAACTATAAAGCCTATGAGCGAATTTAAGACTAAAAGGCACGTCAGAAAGGCTTTCAGGTATGCCGTAGATAACGGTAAAAAATCTATAGCCGTTGCCGGTAAAGGCAATATAATGAAAGCTACTGAAGGAGCGTTTTTAAACTGGGCGTTCGAAGTGGCAAAAGAAGACGAGTTTAAAGATAAAATTTCAACGGAAGCCGGCACTTCTTCGGGAAAAATAAAATTATCAAAAGTTATTACCGACCAGATGCTTATGCAGTTGGTTTTAAATCCGAATGCATACGATGTTATAATTACCCAAAATTTAAACGGAGATTATATTTCCGATCTTGCTTCGGCATTAGTCGGCGGTCCGGGTTTCGTGCCGAGCGGTAATATAGGTGACGGCTACGCTCTTTTTGAAAGCACCCACGGCGTAGGTATGGACATCGCCGGTAAAGGAATCGCAAATCCGCTCTCTATTACTCTCTCTGGAGCTATGATGCTTGAATACATCGGTTTCAACGAAGCGGCAAAACTCGTTTACGATGCCGTGAAAAGAACTATTTATCAGGGCAACGGCACGAGAGATATTTATACCGGTTTTGAAAAATTAGATAAAAAAGCGGTAGAACTCAGCACCGTAGAGTTCGGACGGCATATCATAAAAGAGATTTAAATAAATATGATTTAAAATAATATTAAAATTAATTCCGGAGGTTTTATGAAATTAACCGTTAAGCAAAAAGAAGATTTTCATTTTGTCGGCAAGAGCGAATCCGGCGAAATTAATATAGACGCGGCAGGTTACGTCGGCGGTAAAGGCAGAGGAATAAGACCGCCGGAACTATTTTTATATTCTATTGCCGGATGCATGGGAATACATGCATACGAAGCGCTTCATAAAACGGGCAAGCATGTAGAGGACGTAATAGTCGATACCGACAGTGAAAGAAGGGAAGAAAAACCAAAGGTATTTACAAAAATAATGTTAAGCTTTACCGTAAAAGGCAAAGGAATAACTGAAGAAGACGTTAAAAAAGCCGTCGAAGAAGCTCTTACGAGTTCCTGCAGTATAGCCTATTTAGTAAATAAAGCTTGTCCTATAACCTACAGTATAAACTTGGTTAGTTAATTATTTATTTAATTTAACCATACCCGAGTGAAACGAATTAATCTGAGGGAGGATTTTTAAAATAATGTTTAATAAAATTTTAATAGCGAACAGGGGTGAAATAGCCTGCAGAATAATAAGGGCGTCGAAAGAGCTCGGCATACCCACGGCGGCTATTTTTTCCGATGTAGAACCGACAGCGCGGCACGTTAAAATGGCCGACGAAGCTTATATGATAGGCGCAAACCCTCTCGATACTTATCTTAACTATCAACTGATAATAGACCTTGCAAAATCTATAGGAGCGGATGCAATTCATCCAGGTTACGGATTTCTTGCCGAAAACGAAGATTTCGCAAAAGCGGCCGAAGACAATAATATTAATTTTATCGGACCTTCTTCCGAAGTTATAAGGCTTATGGGCGACAAAGCAAGGTCTAAAGAAATTATGAAAAAAGCCGGCGTTATTACCGTTCCGGGTAGCGACGGCATATTAAAATCCGCCGAAGAAGCCCTTGAAATAGCGGAAAAAATAGGTTATCCGGTTCTTCTTAAGGCTACCGCAGGCGGCGGAGGAAGAGGAATAAGGTTATGCCGCAATGCCGGAGAAGTAAAGACCAATTATGAAAATGCTTACGCTGAAGCGCTTAAATCATTCGGCAACGGAGAACTGCTTTTAGAAAAATTTATCGAAAATCCGAAACATATCGAGTTCCAAATTCTCGGCGATAAATTAGGCAACGTAGTTCATCTTGGCGAAAGAGACTGTTCCATTCAGAGAAAAAATCAAAAAATGATAGAAATAGCGCCGTCTATGGTTTTAACCGAAGAAAAACGCAAATTTTACGGCGATGCCGCTGTAAAGGCATGCAGGGATATAGGCTATTACAGCGCAGGCACTATGGAATTCGTTTCCGATTTATCCGGCAATATATATTTTATAGAAATGAACACGAGGGTTCAGGTAGAACATCCCGTTACCGAAAGCATTACCGGATTCGACATAGTGAAAGAACAGATTAAAATCGCCGCAGGCAATAAATTATCGATAAAACAGGAAGACGTTAAGTTAAAGGGATTTGCCATAGAATGCAGAATAAATGCGGAAGACCCGAAACACGATTTCCGTCCGAGTATCGGCACGATAGAACGCTATTACGTTCCCGGGGGCAACGGTATAAGGATAGAAAGCGCGGCCTCGGTCGGTTTTGAAGTAACTTCTTATTACGATTCTATGATTGGCAAATTAATCTGCTGGGGTAATACGTTTGAAGAAGCTATCAATAGAACTTATGAAGCTCTCGAAACTTATGAGATCAAAGGTATTAAAACCACTATACCTATTATAAAAAAGATAATTAAAAAAGATAATTTTAAAACGGGACTTTTTACTACTAATTATTTAAAAGAAAACCCCGATGTTTTTGAATACGAAGTGCAGAGAGATAAAGAAGATTTTGTAGCTTTCATTAGCGCCGCCTTGTCGGCATATCACGGTTTATAGTCAATAACGGAGGAATAAATGAAAAATATCGAAATTATGTTGCAAGAAGGCTTAATAGAAATTGCCAAGCCTAAAAAGATTTTAATTACCGATTTAACCGCAAGGGATGGACAGCAGTGTAAGTTGGCGACGCGGGTTACGACGGATGATTTGCTTCCTTTATGCGAAAAAATGGATAAAGCCGGACTTTACGCTTTCGAGGCATGGGGCGGAGCGACGTACGATGTCTGCCTAAGATACTTAAAAGAAGACCCGTGGGAAAGGCTCAGAAGAATTAAAGCCGTGATGCCGAATACAAAAATACAGATGCTGTTTAGAGGACAGAGCATAGTGGGCTATAGACCTAGAGCCGACAAGGTGGTTTACAAGTTTGTCGAAAAAGCCCTTAAAAACGGTATTACCGTTTTCAGGGTGTTCGACTCTTTAAACGATAACCGCAATATCGAAGTCGCATGCAAGGTTATTAAGGAACTCGGCGGAGAATGCCATGCGGAAATAAGCTATACCAAAAGCCCCGTTCATACATACGAAAAATGGATGCAATACGCCGACGAACTTTTAGAAATAGCGCCGGACTGGATTTCCTTTAAAGATGCTACGGGTATTATAATGCCGTTGGATACCTATAACATAATAAAAGGAATGAAAGAAAAAGTCGGAGACAAAATAAAAATTTTGTTTCACAATCACGATATGAGCGGCACAGCCATAATGAATCATATGATGGCGATATATGCCGGCGTGGATATGCTGGATACCGTTCTTTCTCCGCTTGCTTTCGGCTCATCGCATCCGGCTACGGAAAGCGTGGTCGCCGCGCTTCAAGGTACGCCTTACGATACGGGCATAGATTTAAAAATCTTGGAGGAAGCAGCCGCTTTAACCGGAATTATCAGAAAAAATTATAAAAAATATGAAACGGAATACGGCGGAGTTAACGCTAAAGTTCTTATTCATAAAATACCCGGCGGAATGATTTCAAATATGACCGCTCAGTTAAAAGAAGCCAACGCTATCGACAAAATGGAAGAGGTTCTTAAAGAAACTCCTATAGTTGAAAAAGACCTGGGTTATCCCCCGCTTTTAACACCATCGTCTCAAATAGTCGGCGTTCAGGCTGTTTTAAACGTTATATCCGGCGAAAGATACAAGATGATAACTAAAGAGGTAAGAGATTATATAGAAGGCAAATACGGCACGCCTCCGGGACCGGTATCTAAAGAACTTGTAGAAAAAATTATGGGACCCGGCGGAAAACCCGATTATTCGAAACGTCCAAGCGAAAGCGCAGACATAAATGAATGGGATAAAGCTGTTAAAGAACTAGGTACGCTTGCAAAATCAGACGAGGATATCCTCCTTTACGTTTTGTTCCCGCTTCAGGCCACGGAATTTTTGAAAGCAAGGGAAAACGGCGAATTAGAAACACCGGAAGTAACGCCTGGTACCGAAGATATGATAGAAACACGCTCCGGAGTTATTGAAAATACGGCGCCGGTAGAGTTTGACGTTACATATCACGGCGATAAATTTAACGTAAAGATTGAAGGCGTAACTCCAAATCAGGAAGAAGGCAAACCCAGAAAATATTATGTAAGGGTTGGCGGCAAATTAGAAGAAATACAGCTGTTTCCCAAAGTAGAAGCGGTAATCGGCGGAAAAGCCGGCGGTTCCAAAACCTCCGCGGGAGGCGCGTCTAAGAGTAAAAGAGGTATCGAAACAGGAGACGTTACTCCTCCTATGCCGGGCAAGGTCGCTAAAATATTAGTAAAAGAAGGCGATAAAGTAACGAAAGGACAGACCGTCGCTATGGTAGAAGCCATGAAAATGGAAAATGAAATACATGCTGCGGCAGAGGGTACGGTTAAAGCGATTTACGTTAAAGTAGGCGATAATATCACGCCGGACGACCCGCTGTTAAATATAGGATAGCTATTGTTATGAC
>JAJZLA010000177.1 GCA_021803845.1 bacterium
ATTACGTCATAAGCGACATAAATTTTGAAATAGCTAAAAAGTTTGCGGAATACGATATAGATTTAACTTATCCGTGGACCAACCTCGTATTTAAAAACGGACTGCAGATTGGGAATCCGGATATAATCAGCAGCATGATTAACGGCAACAGCGGCGCAGGCGGCAATAATAAAAACAATAATACCGCCGAAAGCAATTTGGACAAATAGACGTATTTTATTTTGTTATTTCTTCAACGATTCCAAATAAGAAGCCAATTCGTTTACTTCATATTGAGGTATATAGCTGTAAGACGGCATAATAACGTAATAAGTTTTACCTTGGATACTTATTTTATCGCCTCTTTTAAAGTGAGAATTGGGATTTTGAATCTGCCGTACCGTCCAGTTAAAATCCGGCACCATATTCCCGTAATTAGAAAGCGACGGTCCAAGGCTGCCGCCGACGCCGTTAACGGAATGGCAATCGTCGCAGTTATAATAATGAAAAAGATATTTCCCCTGCAAATTATTATATGAGTAAGCTTTAGGCGCAAATAAAATCGGGCTTAAAACAAACATGCACGCAAAAACTATAAATATATACGGTATATAAGTAAAAATAGCATTATTTTTTTTAATAATTTTCATATTCATATCGGATGTCTCCTAAAAGTATTTATTTTCTTCCTGATTTATTAGCCGTATTTATAGTTACTTCGACCATCATGCCGGGCTTTAAAAGATGATTTTTATCGTTTAATATCTGAATTCTTACGGGAAGCCTGTGGGTTACTTTGGTAAAAGTTCCCGAAGGATTATTAGTAGGAATTAAAGCAAATTTAGACGTCGTAACCGAGCCGACGAATTTAACCGTTCCCCTAAAAACTTTTCCCGGAAAAGAATCTACGGCAATCGTAACAGGGTCGCCTTTTTTAACGTTTCCTATAACGGTTTCTTTTACGTTTGCGGTAACCCAGACGCGCCTCAAATTATTTTCCATAACTATAGGCGTGCCGGGCGTAACATATTCTCCTGCGTAAGACATTTTTTCCGTAACCAAGCCGTTTATAGGAGAATAGATAAAAGTATTTTTGTAATTGGCGAGAGCTACTTTATAAGCTGCTTCAGCTACTTTAACCGCCTTTTTTAAAGGAACAAGCGTGGTCAGCTTGTTTGCGTAAGTCACGCTCTTTACATACCTTGATTCTACGTAATTTCTTCTGGCGGTTCCGAGCGCCGACTCGGCAGATATAAGCGCCTGCCTTGAAATCAGATACTGCGTATTAAGGGTATCGAACTGTTCTTTCGTTATAAACTGTTTATTTAAAAGGGCAAGTCCCCTAAGGTAATTTTTTTTGGCAAGTATATACGACAATTTGGCTTTATGGAGATTTGCCAAAGCGGTCGTATAAGACAGTCTGTTAATATAGAACGAATTGTAGGAATTACCTATAAATTGCGCTACCGCTCCGCCGGCGCTGAATAGTTTTGCCTTTGCAAGTTTATAATTTTCTTTAGCCTGAAGCATTTCGGGATAGTACGTCGAATCGTTAATTCTGGCGATCAGCTCGCCTTTTTTGACTATTTCGTTTTTATGCACGTAAACGGCTTTTATATTGCCCGGAACTATAGTGCTTATAGATACTATATGTCCGTCCACTTCCGCATCTTCGGTATATACGTGGGTAAGTCCGAAAATATACCATCTGAGTACGAAAATACCGCCTATAATTGCGATTAAAAGTATAATGGAAGCGGTAATAATATTTTTTTTGGTAAATTTACTGTCAGCTTCTTTTAAATCGGCGTTTTGCGCCGTTTCTATTTTTTCGTTTTCTCCGTTCATTCAGAATCACCCGATTAATTATTTATTCGTTATTTATTTAATTGATTATTTAATTTAATTTATCGATTTTCATATCTATAAGTTTCCTTTTAAAAGAACCGATAAGTCTTTTTAAATCCAGAACCGATTCGTAATAATCGAGTTTCGCCGAGAGAAGATTATGCCTCGCCCTCGTAAGTTCCGCAAGCGCCGTAACTACGTCGACGCTTGTAGCGACTCCGGCTTTAAATTCTTCTTCTACAAGAGTAAAATTTTTAGAAGCAAATTTTTCTTCGTGCCGAAGAGTCCCGACCTGCGATTTCAAGCTTTTTACGTTATAGAACATAGATATTACCTGAGCCTTAAGATTTCTCTTTGCCTGAAGCTTATCGTACATAGCCTGGTTTGCTTCGGAACGCGTTTTTTCTATAGAAATAATCCTGTTCGCACCCTGAAATATAGGCATAGTCAAGGTAGCGCCCGCCGTCCAAAAATTAGTGGAACCCTGCGGAATAAAGTGATCGTTCGACAAAGCGTTGTAGGAAGCCGAAAAAGATATTTTTGGAATATACTGGGATTCATAATACGCCGTCTGGTCCGACGCCGATTTTTGGGCAAATTTCAGGGACTTCAAACCCGGATTGTTATTATATGCAAGAACGATTAGTCTGCGCAGTCCGGTTTTTTTAAACAAAGGCTGTTTCGGCTTAGCAACTTCAAAATTGCGGCTTACTCCGAGCAGGGAAGCAAGCGCCGCTTTATCCGATTTTAACTTATTTTTAGCGCTTATAAGCTCCTGCTTAGCCGCATAAAACTGGGATTTTGCCTGAAGAAGGTCTGTTATAATAGCAAGTCCGGCGTTTAGTTTTGCGGTAGTAAGTTCAAGATGGGCTTTTGCTTCTTTAAACGTTTTACGGTCTGCTTTTATTAAGCTTATATCGTTTAAAACGGTATAATAATCAGCCGCTACGCTGTAAAGAGTGCCTGCGGAAACGTCGTTAAGAGACATTTTGGACGACTTTTCCGTATTTTCGGCGGCCATATAAGCCGGAATAGCGCCGACGTTAAACAAAGGTTCGTTCAACGTAAAACTATACTGGTAATTGGGAAAAAAGAACAAAAATATATTTCCCATAAGCGGCGTGTACCCGGCGGGAATAGGAGCCGAATTTTTATGCATTCTCTGGTCGGTATATTTAAGCGAAATATCAGGCAGAACCATACCTACGGCTGACCATTTTAAAAGAGACGACTGATAGTAGCTTTCTTTTGCGGCTTTTATAGTGTCGTTGCGGTTAACGGCAAGCATATAAGCTTCGCTTAATGTAATCAGCCTGCCTGAATGCACTACCGGCTTAAGATAAAAAGCATCTGCATCTTTGGCGGCAAAAGGAGATAAAAACGACGCCGTATAATAAAAAGCAGCAAATAAGATTACTAGTATGATTTTAACCGAATATTTATTGCTATCGGCAACTTTAAAGCAGCTTTTAATTTTCATGATTTTATTTTATCTATTTGCTTACCTATTTCCTGAATTTATAATGCATTATTAATTTTTATTTTTATACAGTCTTTATTTTTTCCTATTTTTCATCGCATATTTTTATTATAATGACTTAATAGTCATAAGTCAATATTTTTTATATTTTTTGTTATATTATTTTATATTTTTATTCATAATTATAATTATTACGGCTTATCGCGAAAAATTATCAATAGCGCAATTAAAGATAATTATATAAAATTATTTAGTTTTAATTCCGGTAATTATAAAACCGATATGGAAAGGAAGATTTTTAATCTTTAAGTCTTTAAAACCTTTTTCGCCGAGTATTTTAAGCATTTTTTTCCTGTCGAATGCCAGTATGCTGTATGTAAGCCATTCATATGCTTTTTTATCTATAAGGGAGCCTATTAATCTTATGAAAATAAAATATATTTTAAAGAAAATATTGAAAAAATTATTCTCCGGCCTGCCCATTTCCAGTATAATGAACTTGCCTCCTTTTTTTAAAACTCTTCTCAGTTCGTCGGAAAAAGTTTCTACGTTGTCCACGTTCCTAAGCAAAAAACCCGCCGTAACTACGTCATAAGCGCAACCCGGTTCAACAAGGTCCATGGCGTCCTCTACTTTAAAACAAATATTGTTTATCTTTTTCTTTTTAATCTTATTTTCGGCGATATTGACCATATCGGCATTAAAATCTACGCCGACTATTTCGACGCGTTTATTCTCGGCTTTTGCTTTTCTGGATATATCTATGGCAATAGAACCCGTTCCCGTAGCGATGTCAAGAATTCTGTAACCGCCTAAATTATCGTTATCCGAGGAAACCGCTTCTTTTGCTACTTCGAGCCGCCAAAGCCCGTCGATTCCAAAACTGAATACGTGTCCCCAGAAATCATATACTTCTGCTATAGAGCTAAAAATGTTATTTATTTTTTCCGACATATTAAATTAATAAACCATGACAGCTGCTTCTATAAAAAAGGGAATAAGGGGTTAAATTTAAAACAGAAAAAGCGCAACCGCGTTTACAGAAAATATAAAACATGGTGCGCCCAGAGGGATTCGAACCCCCGGCCTGCAGATTCGTAGTCTGACGCTCTATCCTACTGAGCTATGGGCGCGCGCTATAGAACTTATATCGACAAATTATAATTATATCGATAATTTAACATCGGATAATTACACAAATAATTATATCAATTGATTTTATAGTATTAATTATATATAATATTTAGCCGTAACGCAAATTAATTTATGCCGCGTTATTAGCCTGCAGAACAATATGCCCCCGTAGCTCAGTAGGATAGAGCAGAGGTTTCCTAAACCTTTGGTCATCGGTTCGATTCCGGTCGGGGGCACCAGTTTAGGCTTAGTTAAGCCAGCTTTTTAAATACGCTTAAAAAGCCGAATAAATAATATATTTTATATTTGCAGTCCGTTCATCAATGCGTTAAATCTGTCTTTCAGTTCGTCGGCGGCATCGATTT
>JAJZLA010000178.1 GCA_021803845.1 bacterium
CAACTGCCCCAAATGCGGTTCGAAAATTAAGTTTTATGATAATATTCCTGTTTTAAGCTATATAATTTTGTCGGGAAAATGCAGAAAGTGCGGCCATAAGATTTCTCTAATTTATCCGGCAGTTGAATTATTAACGGCTTTAATTTTTTATTTATTATTCGTAAAATATTTTTATAATGCTTATTTTTTTTATAAAATTAACATATTTAATATCGGTTATTTTAGGGATTATCTATGGTCGCGGCTTGATTATTTTATCGCGTACGGCTTTTTTATGTTTCTATTGATTCCCGTCGCCTTTATTGATTTGTTTCATCAAATAATACCTGATATTTTGAATATTTTGATGATTATTTCGGGATTTGTTTTTAATATCCTGCTTTTACATAAATCCTTTTTATTTCCGTTATACGGCTTTCTTGGAGCAGGTCTATTTTTTTATTTTATAGCGTTTTTTTATGAAATTATTAAAAAAAAGGAAGGGCTCGGCGGCGGCGATATAAAGTTAATAGCGGGAATAGGTTCATTCATCGGATTTCAAGGGGCTATATTTACAATTTTTACAGGTTCCATTTTTGCTTTAATAGGATTTTTTATTGCTTTTATATTCTTTAATTCTTATAGCAATAAAAAAATACCGTTCGGCCCCTTTCTATCGTTGGCAGCGGTTTTGTATATATTTTACGGTTATAATTTAGTTAATATGTATATCGGTATGATAAAAAAATAAAAATCAAAAATAAATTGACAATTTTTTTTTGATGTGCAAAAATAAAAAATAAATGGTAAAATGAATATCATTATTTAAATTTAATTAAGAGGCTAATTATGAAAACGGATTTTAAAAAAAAATCAATTAAAACCAGAGTATTTTTCATTTTTTTTATTTTTGTATCGATTGTTTTTTTTACAAAAAGTGCGGATGCCTCTGTTAAAATAGGTATTTTACCATATAAAATAATTTCTACGCATTATGCGAAATACTCTTATATAAAAGATAGCATTCCCGTCATATTGGCTTCAAATTTATCTTCAAACGGCGTTTCGGTTTCAAGAAACTCCGATATAAATAATTTTATTAAGAAAAACCGTATAACCTCTTTTTCGACCGGTAATCTTTTAAAAATTTCGAAACATTTTGATTTAAAATATTTAGTTTTTGGAAGGATAATTAAAATTGGGAATGTCTTTGATATTACGACGAATATATTTAGTCCTTCCGAAAGAGCGGTTGTTTATAGACGCTCTCTTCAGGTTTTAGGCTCAAAATTCATAATAAACGATGTAAACGGATTATCTAAAGCCATTAAAATAAAAATTGCATCGCTAACCTCCAGAGAAAGGGTTCAAAAGCCGGAAAAATTTCAAGCGGCTTACCCCGTAGTTTCTTCCGCCCCGCCGTCTGCAAGCAGTATGTATATCAAAAGATTTAGTCAAAGCAATAAAGGGCTTTTAAGAACTCCTACAAAACATTATGTGATTCAAGCTTTTAGCGCAGGCAAATTTTTAAATAAGGGCGCTCAGATCGCAGTTGCCACGAGAAGCCGTGTTATACTCTATAACCTTTTGACAAACGGAGGTTTAAAAAAACTTGCCCAATATAATTTATCTATACGGTCAAATGCCGTATATATCGGATTTTATAAAATATCGAAAAATAGAGCGGCGATAGTGCTTACAAAATCGCAGTTGGGTACAATAGTATCATACTTGCTCGCTTATAATAACGGGAAACTTATTAAAATAACTCCAAATTATAATTTATTTTTAAGAGTGATGAGCCTTAAAAACCATAAAAAGGTGATAGTGGGACAAAATCCTATATCGGTTGTTCCGTCCGGCAGATACTTTAACGATGCCGTTATAGGTCAAAATACATATCCGATAGGACAGTTTGGCGGCAGTACATATGTTTACGGGTTTAATAAAAGTAATAATACCTTAGTAAAGACCGGAAAACTCCCATTTTTTTCGGGTATAACCCTTTACGGCACGGCTTACGGCAATTTTATGGGAAACGGAAAACAATATCTTTTAGCCTTGTCTAATTCCGGAAATTTATTGCTTATAAATAAAAATGGAAAAACCGTATATACAAGTTCAAAGACTTACGGCGGCTCCCCCCTCCAAATCGATGTTCCATCCTTTAATGGGGTTCGCAGTTCAAGCGTTACCGGCGGTTTAATCTATAATGTTCCCGCGCAGGTTAGCAAGTTCAGTATTAATGGAAAAGACGGTATAGTCGTAATAAAGAACTATCGGCAGGGAGCATTTATGCGGCATCTAAATTATTACACTAAAAACTCAGTTTATAATTTAGTCTGGAATAGTATGAATTTTTATCCGGTATGGAAAATAAGGTCTGTTGCGGGATACAGCGCAGGGTTTTCTATTTTTAAATTGAATAAAAAAACATATCTGGCAAATGCAATAGTTCAAAATTCAGGCTCTCTGTTTTCAAAACCGAAAAGTTATATCGCGATATATAAGCTGTCGTCATAATAACCTAAAAATTGCAGATATAAATCTTTGAAATAGTTTTATCCCAAATCGGGATTAGGGTTATTAAGTATTATTGCAATTTAAAACATAATCTAATACAATAAATACCTATCGTTAAAAAAACAGGTTTTAAAAAGTTATTTTAAAAAGGCGGTGTAGCTCAGTCGGTTAGAGCATACGGCTCATATCCGTAGTGTCCGGGGTTCGATTCCCTGCACCGCCACCATTCAAATTATACCGATACAATCAGAAACCGTTTTGACATACCTGTAAAAAATAAAAGCAAAATTTTAGTTTCGGACTTGTTTAAGAATTATATGGATAGCCTTATAAACTCGTCAAGAACTGTTATTAATAAAACTGTCGAATCGAAACATTTTTTGCCATTTTTCGACAATAAAGAAATTATAAATATTAAGTCTGCAGATATTAAAAGTTATCAGTTGCAGCGCAAGCTTGAAATAATGAATTTAACTAAAAATGCGGGCAAAAGAGAGCAGGATATAACATTTAAAAGCATAAATAATGAATTAGGAACGTTATCTAACTTCTTTAATTTCTGCGTAGAAAAAGGCTATGCAGATAAAAATCCAGCGCTCCCTGGTTTTTACGGCAGTGAAAAAGAACCGTCATATTTCGTATCCATGGAGCCGACAAATTCGTATTTCTTATCATCACTCAAAGCGCAGTTGTTTTGTTCAAGCTTTAGCAAGCGCTTCTTTGCTGCTAATCCGCCTCCGTAGCCGCCTAAACCGCCGGTACTTTCAATGATGCGGTGACAAGGTATTACAATGGCAATGGCATTTGCTCCATTTGCACCGGCTACCGCACGAACAGCTTTTATATTATTTATATTTTTTGCTAATTGCAAATAGGTTGAAGTAGCGCCATATGGTATTTTTATCAGGGCATTCCAAACACTCTTTTGAAAATCTGTCCCAATCATTAACAACGGAATGTCAAATTCCTTTCTATTTCCGGTCAGATATTCATCGAGTTGTTCTTTTGCTTTTGTTAGTATTGCATCATTTTGTTCTAAAAAGTCGGCTTTAAGTCCAATTTTTATCCTGTTATCGACAGTCGTTCTCATTTTTCTGTATCTGAAATCAAGCAAACATAGACGAGCATCAAAAGAACCCAGTATTAGTTCTCCAATTTTTGTTTTGTGATACTGAATATTGATTTGATTCATTTATTAAAACCCCTTTTTTTAAACTTATTTTGCCTTTAGTCTCCTTATTCGGCTCATTCATTTCTATATCGCCGCTTTCAATATAAACATTTGTTGTATGTTGAAGGGACATTTTAACGTTTTCGCAAATTTAAGTAATATTATAACATGTTTTTCATATTTTCATAATTACCTTACGCTTTTCATTTGAACAAAAAGTAAATAAAATAGCATTAAAAGCTTTAGCCGAAGAAATGCATGAAAAAATCTATATAAAGCCTGCAAAATAAAGCGCGCTATGCTACCAACGATATAAACGCATGTCGTTTATGCGGCAGTATGTAAGATTAACGTTTATATGAACCCCCTGCGGTCAAGCGTGCATACGCTTGTCAGGTTCGGGCGATATAAACATATATTTTTCTGTATATATGAAAAAGCCATATTTTTTGCAGGAAAAGGCATGCTTTTTCAAAACATGCCAAAAATATATGTTTAACATAAAACCTTTGGCTTTATAAACGCTAAACTCCATATCTTTTTCATCAGAAAAATATGCCGTTTATACTAATATAATGCCCTTAGACTGTTCGTTTCGCCGTAGTTTGATTTTGCCGCAAGCCATTACTACAGACTTTATAGATAAAATGATAACGATATAAGCGGGCAAAATTGCAGGCAAAATTGCAGGTTTGCTTGTTGATTTATGCCATGCTATAATTGCTCATACAGCCGGTTAAATTAAGTAAATAATTTTGGAGGACTAAAATTGGAAACAGACGCTATATTTATCAGGACGCCGGAAATAGACTGGATACCCGCAAGCTCTATTTACGGCGAAAGCGTATTGCATGACGGCAAGGAAATAGTTTTTGTTAAGCAGTTAACTAACAGGCTTGAAAAAGGAAAAGGGGTAGCCTATTTAATTAAATTCGTTCCTCCGGAAGGCAAGATGATTAGAACGGTAGCGGTTGCCCGTTCCGACGAGCATGTTTATATACTTAAAGGCGGACACTGTTTCAGAAACGGAGAGCAGAGATTATTTCCCGGAGATTACGTATTAAATCCGGAAGGACATCCTCATGCCAATCTGGTTAATATTGAAACCGTAGCTCTCGTAATATGCACCGG
>JAJZLA010000179.1 GCA_021803845.1 bacterium
TAAAATAGAAATCGTTCATGGCATTATGGAAGAAGAATCCTCTATGCTGCTTAAATCTTTTTTTAAATCAAAAAGAGAAAAGGATAGATATTTAAAGAAGAATATATCTTAAAAAGAGAGGCTGGTTTATTTTTAAAAAGGGTGTCAGGTTTTAAACCTGACACCCTTTTTACTTGTTCTTTTAATCTTAGTTAATCAGCTCCACAGCAACAACACTATCGGAATGATTAAAATCGTGAAAATATTAACGACCTTAATCATCGGGTTAATTGCCGGACCAGCCGTATCTTTATAAGGATCTCCGACTGTATCGCCTGTTACTGCCGCCTTATGGGCTTCACTGCCTTTGCGGTAAGTCTGCCCGTTATACTCGAATCCTTTTTCTATTAATTTTTTTGCGTTATCCCATGCCGCACCCCCGCTCGTCATAGAGATAGCGACAAAAAGTCCGGATATTATAGTTCCCAATAAAATCCCGCCGAGAACCTGCGGTCCCATCGTGAGACCGAAAACTATCGGGCCTGCAATTGGAATAAACGCCGGCAGTATCATTTCTCTCAGCGAAGACTTTGTGACTATATCGACGCATTTGCCGTATTCCGGCTTGCCTGTACCTTCCATAATGCCTGGAATTTCTTTAAACTGCCTTCTGACCTCGACTACTATGTCGCCTGCAGCTTTTCCGACAGATTTCATCGCAAGGGAAGCAAAAATGTACGGAAGCATTGCGCCTAAAAATAATCCGATTAAAACGTTAGGTTGTGCTATCGAAAAGGATAAATTCGGAAGTCCGACTTTATTCAAACCTTCTTGAATTAAATCGGAATATTCCCCGAAAAGAACTATCGCGGCAAGAGCAGCCGAGCCGATAGCATATCCTTTCGTTACAGCTTTAGTAGTATTGCCTACAGCATCAAGAGCATCGGTTGTTTCCCTGACGTCTTCCGGGAGTTCACTCATTTCGGCTATACCCCCTGCATTATCGGTAATAGGCCCGAACGAATCGACCGCTATTACCATTCCCGCCATAGAGAGCATACTGGAAGCGGCAACCGCGACGCCGTAAAAACCTGCAAAATGATAAGAAAGCAAAATACCGAAAGCGATTGCGATAACCGGAAGCGCAGTTGACATCTGTCCGACGGCAAGTCCCGCGATAATATTTGTTCCGTGGCCTGTCGTAGAAGCCTTAGCTATGGATTTTACCGGCGAAAAGCTCGTCGAGGTAAAATAATCGGTGATGACTATTATGAGTCCGGTTAATACCAAACCTACCAATGCCGAATAATAATAATCCATTGCCGAATGATCTCCGACTCCGTTCATAAAGCGCATCGTGAAAAAATAATATACTACGGCGGAAATAATTCCCGTTGCAAATAATCCTTTATATAATCCCTGCATAATCTTTTCTTTTGTGGGAGCGCTTACGAAAAAAACGCCTGCTATAGAAGTAAATACCGCTATACCGCCAAGCAAAAGCGGATAAAGTATGGCCTTCATTAATGCCGTTTCGCCGTAACCGTGTCCTCTGAAAGCTGAATAAGCCAATAATATTGAAGCTATGATAGTTACTGCGAATGTTTCGAATACGTCCGCCGCCATACCTGCGCAGTCGCCGACGTTGTCGCCTACCTGGTCCGCTATAACTGCGGGGTTTCTCGGGTCGTCTTCGGGTATACCCGCTTCGACTTTTCCTACTAAATCGGCGCCGACATCTGCGGCTTTAGTATAAATACCGCCGCCCAGCCTTGCAAAAACCGATATAAGACTGCACCCGAACGCAAAACCTATTAACGAATTTATTACTCCGTCAAGGCCGCTTACCGAATGGCCTATGAGCATGAAGACCGATATTCCTAAAACGCCCAGTCCGAGAACCATTAAACCGGTAACCGAACCTCCTTTAAACGCAAACTTCAACGCAGGTTTGACTCCTTTATGAGCTATCTGCGCGGTTCTGATATTTGCCCTTACGGCGTTAAACATTCCGAGATAACCGGCTAAAGCCGATAAAACTGCTCCTAGTAAAAAACCGGAAGCCGTTAAAATTCCAAACTGCGGTATCCAATAACCGCCGATAAGTATTAAAGCAAAAATAATAATTCCCACGATGGCGACGGTTCTGTACTGCCTGTTTAGAAAAGCCGTTGCGCCTTCCTGAATAGCTTTTGCAATCTGCTTCATTTTCTCGGAACCTTCGTCGTGCTTCAGCGCCCATATCGTTACCGCTATACTGTATATAACGGCAATGAGACCGGCAATGATTCCAAAAATCATAGCTTCGTCAAAGACATTCATGTCCAAAAACCCCCTGATTAAATTTTAATGAAATTAAATTTAACAAATATGTTAAAACATATCAACTAATTTCAGCGTTCTCGTTATTAAGGCTTTTAGCTTTTTCTTTTAGATTTGCAAAATAAATAGCAACCGGCCTGTATGCCAGATGCGACCATTTGGAAAAAGGAACTTCTATTACCAGCATTGGGAATAAAATCATTAAATGAACAAGATATATATAGAAAATGGCGGATACGGAGTAATTATAAACAATAGAAGCTCTCAGTAAAACTCCGGTCACGCCGGTTAAAAAGAGCAATATTACGAACATCCAGTCGGTATGATGAGAGAATTTGCTCCTTTCTATTTTCTTGGTAAGCCTCTTGACAATAAAATAAACCGTACCGAATATTAACCCTATACTGGCAAAATAATCGAATAAAATTATATGAAGGTACGGAAGGCTGTTTTCATTCTGAAACCAGTCCAAAAAGAAAACTATGCCCACAAATAATATGACGTAACTTATCATTAGAAAAAGATGCGTGAGCCAGAAATTATATTTTCCTTCCGTAAGTTTTTTAGAGGACGTTCCTTCGGAATCATCGCACTTCGCATATCTGTATTGAGTAAAAAAATTGAACATCAGCGACCAAGCTTCGGTAAAATAAAGTTTTAACGGAATTTTAACGCCGGCATCGCTTAAAACGGTCTTCCTGAACATATTATAAATAAAAGATGTCAGCATTACCCCCAGAAATACGGTTATAGGCCAGTCGAAATAATAATCTATTTTATCCGGAGATACGGCTTGTCCCAGAGTGGCTCCTGCCGCAGGATGCAGTCCGAAAAGAACCGCCCATTCTATTAAAACCCCGAGCGCGACTATTAATATAGCGATATATTCCGCATATTTAGATTTATATAAAAGTTTGGATATTCCCGTCCAGTCGTATGCGCTTATTAAAAATCTGCGGAGGGACATCATCAGTTCTCCCGGTTCCGCTTTTCTGGGGCAATTTTTGGAACATTCCCCGCAATAATAGCATAACCATGGGTCTAAATCGCTTACTAACTGCTCTTTCATTCCCCATCCCGCCATTATCATTTCCTTTCTCGGAAACGGCCTGTCTTCGGTTGATAAGGGACAAACCGCAGAACATGTCCCGCACTGGAAACATTTTTTAAAATTGCTTTCGCCTACTTCTTTTATATATTTGACCAACTCGTTGTCGGTCTTTACCACTGTATTTTTCAAAATAACCCCCTTCTTAAAAGCCTTTATATGGATTTGGTCCAAGCGATTTAATTTTATTGACGAAATCTTCTACTATTTCCGGCAGTTTCATATAATCGGTAAATTCAAGCTGAATCTGCCTTACTCTTTCTTCCTCAAGTACGAGTCTCGTCAATGTTTCCTTAAGATTGCCCATTCTGTACGATGCAAGTTCCGAACCTTTCACGAAATGGCACTGATAATCGTCGCCGAATTTACATCCTAAAAGGAGTATGCCGTCTATCCCCTTGGAAAGAGCATCGGCGTACCAGACATTATTGATAGAGCCTAAGCATCTTACTGGTATAACCCTTATATTAGAAGATAAATTTATTTTATTCAGTCCCAATATATCCAGTGCGGGATAAGCGTCATTTTCGCATGCAAAAACCAGAATCCTGTAATTCTCGTCGGTAGGGTCTTCGGGAATATAAAGGCTTTTTATCATCGAAGCGACGATATCGGGAGAATAGTTTTTGAAAGATATAATTCTCACAGGACATGCGCCCATACAGACTCCGCATCTCCTGCACCTTTCAGGATTATACTTAGGCGTACCTTTTTCGTCTTCGTCTATGGCGCCGAACGGACACTCCTCGGTACATCTTTTACACTGCGTACACCTTGGAAGGTCGAAAAAAGGATACGTCATATCGTTTGAGCGCGGATGCACGGCCTTACCTTTGGAAGTCTGCTCTACGCACTGTATGGCTTTTAAAACTGCTCCTTTTGCATCGTCCACCGAAAAAACGGTATCCATGGGCATTCTTACGGAGCCCGCAGGATATATTCCCGTTCTTCTCGATTCGTATGGAAAACATATAAAATTAGAATCGGGGAATCCGTATGCAAGATCCGGCATCTCCTTTCCTTGCCTGTATGCAAGATTTAACAGTCCGCTCTTAGCAACCTGCGCTGTGGAAACCGGTATCGAAGGGGGGCAGGACGCTCCGCTTGCCGACGTTGGATTTCCGGCCGTTAAATTTACATCCTGGCCATATTCGATTTCTCCCGAATTTGGAACCATTCCGGAAGCAAGCACCAACATTTCGACGTTTAAATCAATATCGCCGCCGAAAAGGGTATCCTTTACTTTTACGCCTATTTCATTATTGCCTTTATCGTAAGAAATATCGGAAACTGCGCCTTTTACCATATATATTCCTTCGTCGTCCTGCATTTTCCTGTAAAAATTTTCA
>JAJZLA010000180.1 GCA_021803845.1 bacterium
GAAGGAGATAACAATATCAAAAAAAAACTTATATGTTCGATAAAAAATAAAGAATAAACTAAATCCTTAATTTTCTGTATTACGGATTTTACATAAAATTTAGAAAGAGGAGGATATATGAAAAAAAACGCGGATATTCTGGGCATAATAGGGGGCAGCGGATTATACCGGATGGACGGACTGAAAAACGTCAGGGAGGAATCGGTAAACACCCCTTTTGGAGACCCGTCTGATAAACTCGTATTCGGGGAAATAGACGGAAAAAACTTAGCGTTTCTGCCGAGGCACGGCAAAGGGCACAAAATACTGCCATCCGAAATAAATTATGCCGCTAATATTTATGCGCTGAAAGTTTCCGGCGTAAAAAAGGTAATCTCGGTAAGCGCGGTAGGTAGCCTTAAAAAAGAGATTAAACCCGGGGATATGGTCATAGTTGACCAGTTTTTTGATTTTACGAAAAACAGAAAAAGTACTTTTTTTGGAGACGGCATTGTAGCGCATGTTTCTATGGCAGAGCCGGTCTGTCCTTATCTGCGCGGAATCGTCACGGACTCGTGCAAATCCCTCGATATTCCGCACCATAACGGCGGTTCTTACTTATGTATAGAAGGCCCTCAGTTTTCTACAAAATCGGAGTCTTTTTTTTATAAAAATAACGGCTTCGACGTAATCGGCATGACTAACGCCACCGAAGCCAAACTCGCGAGGGAAGCGGAGCTGTGCTATACCACGATAGCTATGGCAACGGATTACGACTGCTGGCACGAGGAAGAAGACAACGTTAACGCTGATATGATTATTAAGATACTTCTGGAAAATGCAGAAAAAGCAAAAAATATCATTAAAGAGTCTATAGGCAAAATCGATTTCGCGCATAACGAATGCGGCGTGGACGGAGGCGGCAAAAACATATGCGGATGCGGTTTGTCTCTGCAAAAATCCGTAGTTACGGCAAAAAAAGACGTTCCTGAGGAAACGCTGAAAAAATTGTCTATATTCAATTTATACGATTAAATAATTAACGACAAGAGGATTAATTTTATGGATGTTTTAATCTTAACCGGTTCTAAAAACGATTTGGGCGATATAGACGGTGCTGTTCAAATGCTTAAAAAATTCGAAGTTTCTTGTGAACTGCATATTTCATCGGCGCACAGAACTTTAAAAAGAACCGTAGAACTCGTAGAATCCGCAGAAAAAAAAGGTGCAAAAGTCATAATCGCCGCCGCAGGTATGAGCGCCCATCTTCCGGGCGTCGTTGCGGCTATGACTATTCTTCCCGTAATAGGCGTTCCGCTTAACGCCTCCGCCCTCAACGGATTAGACAGCCTTATGTCTATAGTCCAAATGCCGGGCGGAATACCGGTCGCTACGACGGCAATAGGCAAAAGCGGATGCGTTAACGCCGCCCTTTTAGCCGTATCTATTCTCGCCTTATCGGATAAGACTCTGGCCGAGAAATTAAAACAATACAGAAAGGATATGGCGGACTCGGTAATTAAAGCCGATGAAGAAATCAATAAAGAAATTTGAAGGAGAACTCCGAAAAAATGAAAAATACAATTGAAAAAAGATTTGCGGAAGCAAGAGCCCTCTTGGAACTTACTTCAAATAACGATGATATTTTAAATACGGTGGAAGACATATCCAAAAACATTATTTACGCGTATGATAACGGCGGTAAAGTTTTTATAGCGGGAAACGGCGGGTCTGCGGCCGACGCTCAGCATATCGCGGCAGAGCTTGTTTCGAGGTTTTACAAAGAAAGAAAAGCTCTCGCGGCGGAAAGCCTTACGGTTAATACGTCAAATCTCACGGCGATAGCAAACGATTACGATTTTTCGGTTGTTTTTTCGCGCCAGCTCGAAGCAAATGCATGCAAAAACGACGTTTTCTGGGGAATATCAACTTCGGGCAACTCCAAAAATATTCTATCGGCAATTAATACGGCAAAAAATATCGGCATGAAAATAATAGGTTTTACCGGCGGGGACGGCGGGAAAATGGCCGAACCCGGAATATGCGACCTGCTTATTAAAATTCCGTCTAAAGACACCCCTAGAATACAGGAAAATCATATTCTAATAGCTCATATAATATGCGAGATAGTCGAAAACAGCCTGTTTATGTAATTTAAGCATGCGGGGTATCCGAAAAACTCCTTGCGTCGAACAGCGACGAATAGAGCTTCATTGCATACATATCCGTCATTCCGCTGATGTAATCGGCACACATAACTTTAAAACCTGCGTTTTCGCTTTGAGCTTTTCCGAAACCGCCGTAAAATCCGAACTCGTAGAGTTCCTGAAAGTCGTCGGGATAAAGTTTGATATTCTTAATGTCGGAAAAAACGGAAAAAAGCTTTCTTACGATATTTTCGGCTTTATACCTGTTTAGAAGTATTTCCCTGTTTTCCATTACTAGCCTGTAGGAAATCTCCTTGAGGGCGCTGATTTCTAAATTGACTCCGTTTTTCCATATCAGGGCGTATTTATATGAATCCTCTTCTAAGTCTATCGGAACATCGAAAATAAAACTGTTTTCCTTTTTATTTAATCCCGGTTTTGATTTCATTTTTGCAATGCCGCCTTGTCTTTCTTCCAAGTCTATATTTAAAATAAATTTTGAAATATAATTGGAAAAAAACTCTTTCAGGTCGGTCTTGACTTTTATGTGATGCATGGGTTCTTTTTCTTTGCCTTCCGTAATCTTAAAAATATTCATGAGATTAAGAAAGAAATTATCAACCTGCTCCGCTATCTTATCAATGGAATCTTTCCTTACTCGGCCGCTTTCTTTGAGATATTTGTTTACTTTGAAATGACCGCCTATGTCTATCAGCTTAGACTCTACCCCGTCTTCTATGTCGTGTGTGGCGTACGCTATGTCGTCGGCGGCGTTTAATATCTGGCATTCTATACATCTTGAAAATTCGAAAAATTGAACTTTAGCGGCTTTATTTTTTTTATCGTTTAGAAATCCCGAATATTTCTTCAAGTAATTTACAAAATCTTTTCCGTGAAGTTTTTCAAGAATAAATATATCGTTATCGTAAATGAAATGTTTGTTTTTATCGGATAATGAATAAGGCAGTTTATATTTTAAAATTCCGTCGATAGTCTTAAGCGATGGATTAATTCCGTATATTTTATTGTTTTTTGAATCGTAAAACTTTTTTTCGAGAAAATTAAGTATCCTGATATTTTGGGCGTTGGCCTCGAATCCAAATTTTCCGACCGTAGCTTTCTTTAATTCCCCGTTTATAATATATTCGCCAAGATGCCCGAAAGGCGGATGGCCTATATCGTGCGCGAGCGAAACGGCTTCCACGAGATCTGCGTCTATACTTAAACCGTATTTTTTGTTTAGAATGGATGTTATAGCCCTTGCTATCTGCGATACTTCAAGAGAATGGGTAAGCCTTGTCCTGTAATAATCAAGCGTAAAAACGCCGAAAACCTGAGTTTTATTTCTCATTCTCCTAAAAGCGCTGGAATGTATTATTCTGTCCCTGTCGATTTGAAAAAGCGTCCTTACGCCCTTCTCCTTTTTTTCCTTTCCGGCGTATCCGTAATCGAAAACTCTATCGTTATTCATTAATATGCCTCCTCTATCAACTAACTTTTAATCTTGCTTTTAAATCTAATTAAATATATACTATTCAAAATTTTTTAAAAAAACAAGTTCTATAATATCACGCTGTTGCAGATTTTAAATCTGCAATCATTACGAAATGGAGGCTTTTATATATGAAAAACAAAAATAAGGAAAATAGCGACGAACAGACTTTTTCGCCGGAGGAAATAGAATCGGCAAAAAAAACATTGGTTAAAATGAAAAAGGACATTTTTAAAGAAATAGATGCCGGCATAAAGGAAGGCTCTTCAAAAGACTCTACGGAATACCGCGGCGATAATTACGACATCGCTTCCAGCGAAAGAGACCGCGAACTTATGTATATGCTTGGAGACAGGGAGAGAAAAAAAGTAAGGGAAATAGACAACGCTCTTTTAAAAATAAAAGAAGGGACATACGGGGTCTGCGACGAATGCGGCGAACCTATCTCAAAAAAAAGGCTTAAAATAATTCCTTATTCCAACTTATGCATAAACTGCCAGTCTAGAGCGGAAGAAGAAGAGAAGAAAAGGATGAGCGAAGATTATATCGACCACTTAAGCACTCTTTCTTTAATCAGTGACGACGAAACGTTCAAAGATTCGGACGAGTAAAAGATATAGACTCCATGGATTCCATAAGAGTTTTAGAGTAAGGATGCGCCGGAGCGTTAAAAAAATCGTCCGTTTCGGCAATCTCCATTATTTTTCCGCCATACATCACGCATACCCTGTCGGCAAGATGCCTTACTAATTTTAAATCGTGAGTGATAAATATATAGCTCATTCCGTTTTTCTTGCGCAAATCGGTCAACAGATTTAAAATTTGGGCGGATATCGAAACGTCTAAAGCCGAAACCGGTTCATCGAGAATGAGAAGTTCCGGCCTGACGGACAGGCATCTCGCTATTCCGACCCTCTGCCTCTGTCCGCCCGAAAGCATATGAGGATAACTGAAGGCCGTACTTTCGGGCAGCCCTACGTTTTCAAGCTGTTCGGCCGCAAAGTCTATTCTGTCTTTTTTTTTGTTTTTTATAATGCCGTTCTTAACGGCGGGATAAGATATTATTTTATAAATCTTTTTTTTAGGATTAAG
>JAJZLA010000181.1 GCA_021803845.1 bacterium
TACTTGACATATCTATGCCAAAAATAAACGGAATCGATTTAATACCAAAAATAAAAAAAGTTTCGCCAAACTCAAAAATACTGATGCTGACTATGTTTGAAGACAAGCAGTATATGCAAAAAGTTCTCGAAGCCGGAGCGTCAGGGTTTTTAGTAAAAAAGGCTATGGATTATGATTTAGTCTATGCGATAAAAACCGTTGCCAGGGGAGAAACGTATATTCATCCGTCGATGATTGAAGATTTTATGTCAAATAAGAATGAGGACTCCGCCGATATTCTCAGCAGGGAAGAGACATTATGGGAAGCTTTAAGCAAACGAGAAAAAGAGGTTATGGTCGGAGTTGCGCAGGGTTTTACAAATAAAGAAATTGCCGAGAAGTACTTTTTGAGCGAGAAAACTGTTGCTACATACCGTTCGAGAGGTATGGAAAAGCTCAATTTTTCAAGCAAATCTCAGCTTATAGATTTGATTTATTTCAACCTTAAGATTTTAAAGAAATAATATAATCCGCCTTAGTAAGTTTCTTTCCTACGTTACATTTCTACATTTATACTACAAAAATCAGCATTTATCCTATTTTAAAATTCCTCATTATATATTAAATTTAAACTGTTATATAAAATAATCTATTTTGATAACTTGAATTTAACTTAAAATAAAAGGAGGAACTAAAAATGAAAAGCTATAAAATAAAGGCTTTAATTTTTTCTATTTTTTTGTTTGTTTTTTTTATTTACGGTAATGTACAGGCAAATGCGCAAACGTCAAATTCTGCTAAAGCAATGAAAATTATTAAAGCTAAAGGTTGTTTAAGTTGTCACACTATAAACGGTTCTGGAGGTTCAATTGGACCTAATCTTTCTAACGAAGGTTCAAAAGGACATTCGATCCACTGGCTAGAAGTACAGATTGCGAATCCGAGTAAACATTTTCAGGGAAGCATAATGCCTCAATTTCAATTAAACCCAACTAAGCTTAAAGAAGTTGCCGGATATCTCGAATCGTTAAAATAAAACAAAGTAAGAAGATTTTATATGTATGTTTGTTATAAAAAGGAGAACAAATTATGAAAAAGTTATTTGTGATAATAATTTTTATAGTGACGACAGTGGTTATAGCATTTAATTCATCAAAAGGTTATGCACTTACAGGCAGACAATTATTTCAAAAAGAGGGGTGCATAATGTGTCATACTATTAATAAAAAGGGCGGAACCATTGGACCTAATCTTTCTGCTATCGGAAAAATCAGAACATATTCATGGATTAGAAAGCAAATAAGAAATCCTAAAACAAATTTTTTCACCCCTAATTCTTTTTGTATTTTTCACGGAAAAACATATGAGTCTGTAATGCCGGCAAACAAAAAAATAAGCGCAAATAATCTTAATAGACTTACTCAATATTTAACATCTTTAAAGTAGTTGAAACAAACTAAAATAATTAAAGATTAAAAATTCAATTTTATATTTTCTAAAGAAGTAAATAAAAAAACATATATTTAAGAGGTGTAATAAAATGAGAGTAGGAAAGATTATACTAACGGCGGTTTTATTTGCTTTTTTCTTTAGTTTATACTGCAATAATGTTGTTTTTGCCATGTCGGGGAAAGAAGTGTTTTCTAGTATTTGTATAAATTGCCACACTATTAACGGAGTCGGCGGCAAAACGGGACCTAACCTGAGCAATATAGGAGCAAAAAAAAGCATTGTATGGTTAAAAGATTTTATTAAAAATCCAGATAGTTATTTTAATCCTGGAGGCACCGTTCTTATAAACGGAAAAAAATATATAGTTATGATGCCCCCATTTAAGAATATGCTGACTAAAGCTAAAATTAACTCTGTAGCAGGTTATTTGGAATCGTTGAAATAATTGTTCAATGAGTTTAATAAGAATAGCGGGATAATGAGATTAAATAATTCGATATCCCGCTATTCTTTTATATAATAAACATAATTAATTATTTATATAGAAAATATAATATAGGTTTTTCCCCTACATTTTATTTCAAATTTCCCCTACAAAAATCAGATTTTATCCTATTTAAAACATATAATTCGCATATTATAATTAATTTAAGTTTCTTACCTCCTTTGCCCCGTTTATATTTAGACGGGGCAATTAAAAGCATAACGGGCATTTGGCTAATTATAAAAAAGGAAGAATAGTTATGAGAATCTTTAAAATTATATTTATTGCTGTGATGTTAATAATCGCATTGTCGTTTATTGTTTTTTTTGTATTTTATCCCAGTGTTTCCATTTATGCCAGAGATACTTTAAAAAGTGAATCGGCTGGCTTGCATAAGGCAGGCCGCAGATTTTATTTACAAAACGGCTGTTTCGTCTGCCATGGAGTCCACAGGCTCGGCAAGTCCGCCCCTCCGCTTATCCCCCAGTTTATCGGAAGACTTCCTTACGATAAACTTAAAATTATTATTACAAAAGGCTTGTTTCCCGTGCCTATGCCTGCTTTTAAAAATTTATCGGGCAAAGATTTACTTGAGCTTATAAGCTATCTGAAAACACCATCTTCAGAAAAAGTCTTATGGACAAAGAAAGATATTAAAAACAGCATTGAGGAATATGGAAAGTTAAAGATGCAGAATATTAAATACGTCAATGTAAAAAATCTCATGGCGGTAGTTGTAAGCGGGATTGGGAAGATATGGATAATGAAAGGGACGAAAATATTAAATAAATTTGATTTTGGTAATATTCACGGCGGATTAAAATATTCTCCATCGGGAAGGTATTTATATCTTCCCTCAAATACAGGTTTCGTGGGCAAGTATGATTTTTATACTAAAAAATTGGCTTATAAAGTTAGGGCATGCCGTTATCTAAGAAATATTTCACTCTCAGAAAGCGGGAAATATGTACTTGCCGCCTGTTGGCTTCCAGAGTCTATCGTCGTATTAAATGCAAAAAGTCTCAAACCGGTGAAGGTAATAGCTTTAAAACACAGAATAAGCGTAATTTACGGATTATTTAGAAATAACAAAGCTGTATTTTCTTTTATGCACAAGCCGGTTATAGGTATATTGAACACGGATACCCTAAACGTAAATTATTACAAAATCCCCGTTCCTTTTCAGGATTTTTTCGTAGATCCTTTAGATGAATATGCAGTAGGAGGTTCTTTTAAAGGAGGGCGACTTTATGTATTCAGTCTTAAGAAAAAAAGAATAGTTTATTCTCATTATTCATACGGGATACCGCATCCGGCGGGTGCGGCTTTCTGGTTCAATAATGGAAAATTCTATTTTGCCCTTACAAATCTTATAAAACCTTATGTGTCCGTATGGCGTATGTATAATTGGAAATTTATAAAAAATATATATACCGGAGGCCCCGGCTTTTTCGTTAAAACCAATCCTTATACTAAATATCTATGGGTAGATAACAGTTCAGACGATTTAGTCCTTATAAATAAGCATAATTTTAAAGTTAAAAAGATTACCGTAAAAAAAGGCGGATTAGTTATTCATACTCAGTTTTCCGGAAACGAAAGGCTCGCCTATATTAGCGATTATGGAAAAAACGGCGAAATCGCGGTAATAAACACTAATTCATTAAAAATAATTAAGAAAATATCGGCTGACGATGTCATAGGAAAATACAATTATGTAAACTATCAAAGAATGAATGATGCCGCTCTTCTTGGAGAAGAGGTTTATTTTACTTACTGTTGGGGATGCCATAATCCCACGCTTCAGTCTATAGGTCCTTCTTTTTCCTATATAGCGACACATTTGAACTCTGCAGGAATCAAATCTCAATTATCGAACCCGTCTGAATTTTCAAAGAGGCTTGGATATAAGTATAACGCTATGCCCAAATTCGATTTAACTAAACAGGAAATTAAATCTCTAATAGCTTTTATAAAAGATTCGGGAAATAGAAATTTTTGGAGGAATGGAAACTGATGCTAAGGATAACCGATTATATAAGAAAATCGCTGGAATCAAATTCTCATGATGATAAGCGTTTTCCGGGAAGAATGATTATATGGAATATTACCAACGACTGTAATCTTTCTTGCGAACATTGTTATTCTTCGTCGGGTAAAAGAGAGAAGCATGAGTTAATAAAGCCTGCGCTTGTTTTATCAACAGTAAGATCTTTAAAGGAGGCGAATGTCAAAGCTGTTATACTTTCGGGCGGAGAACCGCTTATGTCGCCGTATCTTTTCGATATAGCAAAAATTCTTAAAGAAGAAGGTTTATCGGTCAGCCTTTCTACGAACGGCACTATTATAAATGAATATAATGTGGACTCTATAAAAGCATTATTTAATTATGTCGGAATCAGTATAGACGGAAGCGAAAAAACTCATGACGGATTCAGAAAAAAAGAAGGAGCGTATAAGGCTTCTATCAAGTCGTTAAGATTACTTAAGGACAACGGAATAAACGTCGGTTTAAGGACATCGCTTACATCGTATAATTATAGGGATTTAGGATTTATATTTAAGTTAGCAGAAAAAGAAGGGGTAAAAAAAATATATATATCGCACCTCGTCTATTCCGGAAGAGGCAATAATATATCCGAAATAAATAAAGCTATACATAAAAGAATATCTTTATTTATTTTAGGTATGGCATTCAAATATGTCAAAAATAGCATACCGGTCAGCATAGTTACGGGTAACAACGAGCCCGACGCAATTTTTCTTCTTGCGATGTTCAAACGGT
>JAJZLA010000001.1 GCA_021803845.1 bacterium
AATTCAATAATGTTTTAGATTATAATCGAAACTTATTGACTAATTTATCTGGATTATATTTACAGGGTGGGAGGAGGGAGGGGTAGTTAAATGTGCCTAACATTCCTTTAAATTTCTAATAAATAATGCAATTATGGCATAATCCTTATTGTAGTGAAGCAAAAATAAATTATTTTATATCACCGTTTCTAAGTAAAAATGATGTCTGATTTATTTATTTTTAAAAAGAAGTCAAAGTATGTTTAACCATAGCGGTTTGACCGCAAACGCAGTCAGGAGTATGAATACGGAGGCGGACGTTTATAAAAGCGAAGCTTTTATGTAAGCCGGGGTGAAATAAATCTGGCCCCTCCTATCTTAAGCTGTTTATGTCCATCGCTTTAACGGATAAATGGTTTATTCCTGCAATCCTGTATTCCAGGTTTAATTAATTTTAATTTAACTAAACAGAAACCAATCCGGAACGGCAAATATATTTTTTCTTATTTCTATTATTTCATTTCCTGGATAAACTATTATGCCTGTAGGAATTCTATATTCCTTAATGAACGACTCGATACTTCTTCCGTCGGCGTAACCCACTTTTTGAGCTGATTTTACTTCGATAGGCAGAAGAAAACTTTCAGTTTTTACGATAAAATCTACTTCAAGTCCCGAAGCGCTTTTATAAAAATAAATTTTAGGTTCGATGTCCTGCAGTTCTTTCCATTTTAAAAGTTCGGAAAATATCCAAGTTTCGTATAGAGCTCCTTTAGAAACCCCGTCCTCTCCGACAATTACTCTGTTCAATCCGTTATCGGGAAAATAAATCTTGGGACTTTTTATTAATCGTTTAGACGTATTGTTAAAATACGGATTAAGCAAAAAACTTATAAACGTCGCTCCCAGAATGTAAATATATCTTTTAACGGTATTGACGGCTATACCGGCTTCTTTTGCTATTTCGGAAATAGATAAAATCTGTCCGGTTCTCAAAGTCAATAGCTTTTGCGCCAAAATAAACGTATCGGGATTAGTAAAACTTCCGACATCCGGCACGTCCCTTTCAAGATAGGTTTTTCTATAATCTTTTAACCAGTCCGTCTTTTCTATGTTTTTATCGTCGCCGTCAATTTTCCATATCGGCGGATAGCCGCCCCATTTCAAAAGTTCATCTCTTTTATTTAATATATCCCTGAGTTCTTTAGAAGATATAAGGTTTATTTCTTCAATATCTTTTTTTAAAATTATTTGTTGTTCGATTAACCTACTTAGAAAAAGAGTCTTAGCGGATTTACGGCTAATTTCCGAAAAAGAGAGCGGATAAAGATTGAAAAGCGATACTCTGCCCGCAAGCGTTTCTTTTATGCCTTTTATAAGCAGAATTTGCGACGAACCAGTAATAATGAATTTTTTATTCTGTCCTTCTTTGTCTATCAAATATTTTAGGGGATCAAAAATTTCCGGTATTTTTTGTACCTCGTCAAGAATTATTATCTGCTCTTTTACATTTTCAAGAATTCTTATGGCGGAATTTTTAAACCTTATTCTTTCGTCAGGGTCGTCAAAAGTGTAGTATTTAAAAGATTTATTTACCGCTTTAGGTATAATATCTTTGCAAAGGGTAGTTTTGCCTGTTTGTCTTGCTCCGGTTATTGCGATAACGCGTTTTTGTTGAAATCTCGATATAATTTTACCTGCAATAGCTCTTTCAATGTAATCCATAAAAAGATTATATCAGTTATATTGCAAAATTACAAGGTATTTTTGTAATATGATATACGTAAAGATGCTTCACGGTTACCTCATGATATAATTAAGTCAATTTTTTTATTCCCTAAACTTTGCCTGCCAATCCCGCAAACTCAGTCTGGAGTAAGCAAATAAATAAATCTGACACCTTTATTACGGAGGCGGGTGCTTATGAAAGCGAAACTTTTATGTAAGCCGGGGTGAAATAAATCTGACTTTTTTCCTTTTTTTAATAAAAAGCTATAAAATCTATTAGCTCCCTAATTGACTGGAATAAAATAAGACACTATAATTAAGTCAATGGAGGGTAAAAAATGGGATTAAATTTAAGAAGAAAATTTTCGGATGACGATAAGATTAAAATATTACAGGAAGGATATATCAACATAAGTTCCGCAAACTTTATGGCGGACTGGGATAACTTGCCAAAATGCATTAAACCTGTTATAAGTAATGTAATAGCGGAAGCAAGGCAATATAGCAAGGCAAGCGCCGATTATTACGGTTATAAGTTAATAGCAAAGACCGGCGCTTAAGGCGGGACGGTATTCGTATATGTACTTAACGATACGAAGGCTTTATATCCGTTGGAGCGGGTTTTAAAAAATTAAAATTAAATTTATTACATCATAATAAAATATAAAGAATTTAATTATTTTTACATGAATAAAAAATCTATTTCATCGATAAAAGAACTCCAGGATTTATTAAAAGATTTTTTAAGGGATTACGACATTGAAGTTTTTTTGTTCGGCTCAAGAGCAACAGGGAAATTTACCGATACTTCCGATATAGACCTTGCATTTTTATCAAACGACGATATTTCTTATATATTATCAATGCTAAGAGAAACGATAGATAATAGCAACTTAGTCCAGAAAGTAGATTTGATAGATTTAAAAAGCGCTCCAATGCTAAAAGATATAGTAAAAAGCGAGGGTATAAGATGGATTTAAAAAAATTTAAAGATTTTGAATCGTCGCTTCAACGGCTTGAGGAATCTTATAAAAAAACCGTAGAAAATATAGATAGCGACTTATATAAGTTTTTTAGGGATTCGACAATACAAAGGTTTGAGTTTACGGTAGAAATTTTCTGGAAATTGTTAAAGAATGTACTTAAAAAAAATGAAGGAATTGAATGCAATTCCCCTAAATCCTGTATTAGAGAATTTTTCGCTTCCGGCTATATAAATGAAGACAATGCAAAACTATTCATGGAAATGATCGACGATAGAAATATGACTTCCCATACTTATCATGAAGAAGTTGCAGAAATAATATTTTCCAAATTAAAAAATTACTTAGACGGCATGAATTTAGTATATGAAAAGATACAGTAATTGAAATTAATTTGAAACCTTCTAGGGCAGAAAATGCAGTCTTGAGTATGTGAAAAAATAAATCATGCGCTTTTTATATCTTTTAAAAAGTAGGAATAAATAATTTGATGGAAAATATTTTTTGTGTTACGTTAATAATTGATGAAAGATGAAAATAAATCTATATAAATTTATTAACTAGAATAATTTTATCTGTTTATCCGTCTTACTTTAAATGTTAAGGGTTAAAACTTATAATTGAGATTAATGGTTTGTCCGTTGGTATCGACGGATACGTGCCTGAGTATTTTTATATTTATATTTATAATTATAATAACCTGTTCTTGATTTTTTATGTTTTATTTTTATATGGTCTTTAAATGCGTAATTTTTTAATAAAATCGGCTAATAAAATCATATTCTTCTGCTGAAAAAGGCATGCTTTTTCAATTCCGCAGAAGAATATATCGCAGAATGATGTAATTTTTTCGTTGCCCATTTTTAAATTTAGTGATAAAATCACTATACGCATGGTCTAATATATTATAAGCCACCTTTTAGGTTATTGTTTATGTTAGTCTCTTACCTATATTTTACAATAACTTGAGGTTGGCTTTCAAGTTTCTAACGGTGGATTAAGGTATAGATTATAAAAATTGATTTAACAAATTATAAATATTATAAATACTGCATAAACGGCATATTTTTCTGATGAAAAAGACATGCTTTTTCAATACATTCAGAAAAATATATGTTTATATCTGCTTTCGCAGATATTCCCGTCTGCGTTTATCAAAGCATGCCTTTGATGCAGACGGGAATGACACCTTTTGAGTAAAACCTTAATCTCCGCATAGTCATTCCCGCGTAGGCGGGTACGTTTTAAAGCCGTCGGTATTTAGACGGCTCATCCAGATAAAAAATCTCTAACGGTGAGTTAAGGCATTATATATAATATGTTAAATATGTTATAATATAGAACGGTATGCGTTTTAATTCACGTCAAATAATTTGAATAATTTGAATAACTTGAATTTAAAATCTGTTAATGATTAAACATTAGACAATGGCTGAAAAAATAAACAGGATTTTTTTGGAATGTTCCGAAACCTATATCGAAAATTTAAATACGGGAATACAGAGGGTCGTTAAAAATATAGTCAAGCGTTCGGAAAAAATGTCTAAAAAATATAACGTACCGATAATTCCTGTCGTATTAGACTCTAAAAACGGCTATGTAGATTTGCGGTTTTTTTTGAGCCAAAGAAACGGTAATAACAAATGCAATAACAACGATAACAAACCGCAAGTTAATAAAATAAAAAAAATAAAAGAATTTATTAAAAGAATTTTAAAAGAAAATTTTAAATTAAAGGAAACCGACGCTATTTTTAAATTTTCAAAATTTTTATGGATTTTAATGAAAAAATTGAAATATACGCTTATCGGTTTTCGTCAGACGATTTATTATTCGTCGTCGCCTAGACGGTCTGAAAAAACCATTTTTCCTAAGAAGGGGGATTTATTAATTTTATTGGACGGATTTTGGGGTTACCGCTATAATAATTATTTTACTTATTTTTGCAGACGATTTAAACAAAAGGGCGGTATGATAATTGCGGTTATTTATGATATAATTCCCCTGACCAATCCAGAGTTTTTTGAAAAAGAGCTGGTTAAGCGGTTTAAAAAAAAAATTTATGCTTTTAAAAATTTAGTAGATGTAATCATGACTATATCGAAAAACGAAGCGGAAAATATAAAAAATTATCTTAAAGACAACCTTAAGATAGAGGACAAGAAAGTTTTATATTTTGAACTCGGTACGGATTTTATCGATAAATGTTTAGACGAAAGCTTTTATAACGGCGAAAGTTCTAACCTTATTAAACATGAAAATGATGCCGTTATAAGAAACGAACTAATAAAATTAAAAGAATTAAAAGCGGCAAAAACTTCGAATTTATATTTGATGGTTGGAACTATCGAGCCTAGAAAAGGTCATAATTATACGTTAGAAGCGTTCGAAGAATTATGGAACGACGGTTTTAACGGATTATTAGTCATCTCGGGAAGGATAGGATGGAAAATAGAAGATTTGCTTAAAAAAATAGAAAATTCTCCTTATTTAGGTAAAAACTTATTCGTTTTTAACGATTTAAGCGACGAAGAATTAGATTTTTTATATAAAAATTCGGATGCGGTAATATGCGCTTCTAAAAGGGAAGGTTTCAGTTTGCCTTTAGTTGAGGCGGCATTTTGCGGTAAAAAAGTATTTGCAAGCGATATACCGGTTTTTAAGGAAATTGGAGAAAAATACCCCGTGTTTTCGTATTTTAAAGCTCAAAAATCGGGGCTCATTCAAGCTATTAAACAATTTGAAAATACAAAGAAATTTGAAAAGACAAAGAAAGGAAAGGTTTTCTCGCGTTTCGATTTTAATTCTGCCGCTGATTTAGGTACAAACGCCGATATAAATGCTGAGATAAATGCCGACTATGTAACATGGGAACAATCGGTAGATACTTTTTTTTCTAAAATATTTGCTTTATAAAAAATATGACCTTTATAAAAAATTATAGCAATTATGCAATTATAACAGTTATAGCAATTATAACACATTATAATCAATATAATAATAATTTATAATAATTAATAATTAATAATACCTTAAATCACCGTTAGAGACTATTAAAATTGTTTTAATATATAATAAACTCTGGATTCCCGCTTTCGCGGGAATGACAGTATGGGGATTTAAGATTTCACCCAACGGGTGTCATTCCCGCGAAAGCGGGAATCCAGAAAATAAATTTCTAACGGTGATTTAAGGTAATAATTAAAAATGGCGCATAACAATAGCAGTAAAAACAGCATAACAGAAGGATTTAACATATTAATTAAATATAGATATCTGATATGGGTTTTATCCCTTAAAGAGCTTAAAACGCAGTATAGAGGGTCTTATCTCGGCTTTTTCTGGTCTCTCGTGAACCCGCTTTTGCTTCTTATCATTTACACCTTTTTGTTCGTCGTAGTATTTCATAATACGGCCAAAGCCTATCCGGTTTATCTTTTTTGCGGAATACTTCCATATACGTGGTTTCAAAACTCGATTATAATTTCCACGACCTCGATATCCAACGCCGGAAGTTTGGTTTCTAAGTCGCTTATTCCGCCGGAAGTCATAGTTATGTCTAAAATTGGCTCGAATTTATTAAATTATCTTTTATCCATTCCCGTCCTCGTATTATTTATTTATATCTTTAAATTGCGCATAGGGCTTCCCGCCCTATATTTTCCGCTGATAATCGCGGTAACGTTTTTTCTGACGGCGGGCATCAGCCTTTTTTTTGCGGCTCTTAACGTATTTTATAGAGATATTCAGTTTATCATCCTTAACCTTACCACCTTTATATATTTTTCAATGCCTATTATGTATTTCGACAAACAGCTTCCTATAAAATTGCGCCGCATAATATATTTAGACCCCGTAGCTTACGTTATGAAATGCTTTCAGGATATTTTTTATTATAATATTTTTCCGCGCTATTATTACGTAGCGGGGGCTTTAGCCGTCTCCGTAATCGTTTTTATGTTAGGCTATTCATATTTTGCCCTAAGGAAGGAACTGTTTAGTGAATTTATATAATACGCACCGTTATGATTCGGAATACGCCATAGAAGCCGAAAATATTTCAAAGGTCTTCAGAAGGCTGTCCTCCCATACGACCATTAAAAAAGCTTTTATAGATTTAATTACTTTCAATAAAAACAAAAAAGTTAAAATTTTAAAATTTACGGCTTTAGAAAACGTAAGTTTTAAAGTAAAAAAGGGAGAAACATTCGGCATAATAGGCCCTAACGGCGCGGGCAAAAGCACGCTGCTAAAAATATTGTGCGGCATAATGAAACCCACTACCGGGCGCATCGCCGTCAACGGTTCCCTGTCCGCCCTCCTCGAACTCGGCACCGGTTTTCATCCCGAACTTACGGGCAGGGAAAACATTCTTATAAACGGGCTCATTTTAGGCTTAAGCAAAAAAGAGATAACGGCTAAATACGACGAAATAATTGAATTCAGCGGCGTGAAAGATTTTATAGACGAGCCCATTAAGACATATTCTAGCGGCATGCAGGTAAGGCTTTCTTTTTCGGTAGCCGTAAACGTAAACCCCGATGTTCTTATACTGGACGAGGTTTTAGCCGTAGGCGATGCCGAATTTCAGGCTAAAAGCAGAAAAAGGATAGAAGAGTTTATTAACGGCGGAAGAACGGTCTTATTGGTAAGCCACGACAAAAAATCGATACTAGACTACTGCAGCGAAGCTATGCTGCTATATAAAGGAAACGTTATCGCAAGCGGCAATACTAAAGGCGTGGTAGAAAAATACGAAGAAATAGAAGAAGCCTGACCCCCCTCCCCTCGAAAAAAACCAAAAAAAATCTTGCAATAGTGAATTTTATATTATATCATAAGAAATTAAAAAGAAATTAAAAATTTGAAAAAATGCGGAAAATTTTGCGGAGGTTCAAGGCGTTTTGCTTAAAAGCTGTTTAAAAATATTTTTTACTTTTACTTTGACTTTTACTTTTCTTGCTATTACTGCATGCCTCCCTGCATATGTTTTCGCGGCAGGTTTTAACGCTGCTCAAAAGCCGGCGTCTTTAACGTCTTTGAACCTTATTCAGGCGTATAATTTGGCTGTTAAGCACGACCACGCGTTTAGGGCATCCGTTTACGGCAAAAAAGCCTCTGACGACCTTGCGTGGGAAGGGCTTTCCGTTCTGCTTCCGCGAATAGACCTTTCGTTTAGTTATTCAAGGTATGATTTTGTAAATCCGCCGCCATATTACTACGATTACGACGCAAGGAATACCGGCGTTAATTTAACGCAGCCGATATTTAACCTGCGCAGATTTTTTTTATATAAGCAGTATAAAACAAGGTCTTCTATAGGAAACGCAAGATTTGAATCGCAAAAACAAAACCTTATCTTAACCGTTGCGCAAACATATCTTAATGTTTTGGCTTCCAAGGATTATATTAAGGCATTAAAATCCCAAAAAAAAGCTGTTTTTAGCCAGCTTAAGCAGGCAAAAAAACTTTACGGCGCAGGCGCCGGAACGATAACGGACGTTTATTCCGCACGCGCAAAATATTATTCAGTCCTTTCGCAGCTTGTAGGCGCAAAGAACGCTCTTAATAACGCCTATTCCAAATTTAAAAACTTAACGGGCTCAGCAGGCAGAAATTTAGCAGGATTTAAACGTTCTATACCTTTTTTTGTTCCGCGCCCCTCAAATGTTAAGTACTGGGTAAAAGTAGGCGAAGAACGCAACCCTAAACTTATGTATTATAGGGATAACAGGAGATATTATAGCGATGCGGAAATTAAAAATATATCCGCTCATTTTCCTACATTAAGTTTCGTAGCGGGATATTCTGCAACCAATACTCAGGAATATATTCAAACGCCTCCGCTTAAATATTATAATATAGGAATTCAGTTGAGTTTTCCTCTGTTTAACGGCGGATACGGCTATGCAAAATCGTTTAAGGACGCTAATCTTAAATCGCGCGCCCAGCAGAAATATCTTGAAGAACTTGATAAAAATGCCAGAAAAATCAAACAGTCATATGCAGGCATTAAAGGTTCCATAGTAAAAATAAAAATGCTTGAGCTTGCCCTTAAATCAGCCCGCATTTCTTTAAAAGGAAACGAGCTTGGGTTTAAGTCCGGAATAGCTACGGAAACAGACGTCCTTAACGCCGTTCAGGCTCTTTACGACGCCAAGGTAAAACTTCTTAAGGCAAAATACGAATACGCGCTAGGCATTTTAAATTTTTATTTCAACGTAGGAGTGCTTTCAACATACGATTTGGAAAAAATAAACGGATGGCTTAAGTAATAAATAATTATAAAATATCGTCCGGCTCTTTGCGAACGAAGCAATCTAATATATTTATATTAATATTATATTAACTTATATATAGGGAATTAGGTTAAAATTCTTCCCGCTTACGAGGTGTAATAAATGGCATTTTTAAGACGTAAACAGCCTTTTGGGGTTTCAACCGAAAAACCGGAACTCTTAAAGCTGTTGACATTATTTAAAAAAGATTTTTATATAGTGGGACTTTTCAGCCTTATTATAAATCTTCTGATGCTCGTTCCGGCGATTTATATGCTCCTTATTTACGATTCCGTTCTTGCCAGCAGAAGCAATACGACGCTTATCGTAGTTACCGTTATAATGCTTTTCATGATGGCCATTATGGGGCTTTTTGAATGGACGAGAACTCAACTGTTAATACGCATAGGCAATAATATGGATAAAAGAATTAACGCAAGGCTCTTTCAGGTAGCTTTCGAAAAATGTTTAAGAACCGGCAGCACAGATTCCTCTCAGGTATTTAACGATTTTACGAGTATAAGGCAGTTTTTGACAGGCACGGGCGCGATAGCTTTTTTTGACGTCCCGTGGGTGCCTATTTATGTATTCGTTATCGGTTTAATTTATTGGGTGCTGGGAGTATTTGCCGCCTGCGCCGCAGTCGTTCTTTTTATACTTGCAATTTTAACGGAAATGGCAAGCAAGAAAAAGCTGTCTGCTTCAAATTCGGCGTATCATAACGCTTCGGCTTTTTCGGCAATCAATTTTAGAAACGCGGACGTTATAGAGTCTATGGGAATGTTGTCGAACGTAAAAAAGCACTGGTATCCAAAACATCAAAAATTCGTCGCTCTTCAGTCTTCCGCCAGCGAAAAAACGGGAAACATATCTGCCGCTACAAAATTTTTTAGATACGCTTTTCAGTCTTCTATTTACGCTTTCGGAGCGTATTACGTTATAAACGGCAATATTATTACGGCGGGCGCTATGGTCGCCGCCGCGATATTAATGGGCAGGGCGCTTTCTCCCATCGACCTTGCGATGAGCGGCTGGAAAGGCTTTGTTTCCGCCCGAGATTCATATAAAAGATTGTCTGCGCTTTTTACGGCTTTTCCGGAAAGGGAAAAAGGAATGCCCCTTCCTGCTCCAGAAGGAAAAATTGCCGTCGGAGGTCTTTACGCGATACCTCCAAATTCCAATATACAGGTACTTAAAAACATAAATTTTATTGCGGAAAAAGGCGATATGGTAGCTATCATAGGACCAAGCGGTTCGGGAAAATCTACGCTTTCCAAGCTCGTTACCGGAGTATGGCCTCCAGCCGCAGGTTCTGTCAGGTTGGACGGAGCAGAAATATTCACGTGGGACAAAGATGCCCTCGGAAATAACGTCGGCTATCTTCCCCAGGATATAGAACTTTTAAACGGAACTATAGCCGAAAACATCGGACGTTTCGGCGATATAGATTCGTCTAAAATAATAGAAGCCGCCAAAACGGTCGGCATACATGAAATGATTTTAAATCTTCCCGACGGCTACGACACTTTCATAGGAGAAGGCGGGGTAGTGCTTTCCGGCGGACAGAAGCAGAGGGTCGCGCTCGCAAGGGCTATTTACGGATTTCCCGCCCTCGTCGTATTAGACGAGCCGGATTCCAACCTGGACGACATCGGCGGACATGCCCTTCTTTACACCCTTGCGAAACTTAAAGAGCAAAAATCCACAGTGTTTATTATAAGCCATAGAAACCATATACTTTCCGTCGTTGACAAGATACTCGTCATATCGAACGGAACGGTCCAGATGTACGGAACGAGAAACGACGTGCTTAACGCCATAATAGCTTCTCAGAACCAGCAGCAGGCTCAGGCTCAGGCGGTGCAGAAAGCCGGTCAGGCGGCGCAGCAAGGGCAGCGGCAAACGCAGGGCAATAATAGCGGTAACGAAAACAAAGCGGAAACCGGCGAAGGCGGGGGCAACCTTGACGCCGGACTGAACGAAGTTTAAACTGGGATTGTCATTCCCGCGTAGGCGGGGGCACTCTCGACGCCGGACTAAACGAAGTTTAAACTGGGATTGTCATTCCCGCGAAGGCGGGAATCCAAAAGACGGAAAAAGATATATGATAAATATATATATTATGAATAAGGGAGTTTTTTAATGAAATTGCTTGAATGGTTCAATGGAAACGAACCGGAAATCATAGACGAAGAAGAAGTTTTGCATACGAATATGCGTCCGGTTATTATTTTCGGTTTTGCCGTCCTCATTTTCGGATTTTTAGGATTTATAATATGGGCGTCTTTCGCGTCGATGATAAACGGCATAAATATGCCCGGGACGGTTTCTTCCTCGTCGAATGAAGAAATTATCCAGAGCCGCTACGGCGGGACCATTCAAAAAATTCTCGTGCGCGAAGGGGACGAGGTTAAAAAAAATCAACCCATAGTTTTATTGCAGGACGGGCAGTTAAAGTCTAATCTTGCCGCCGTAAAAAGCCAGTATATTACGTTTCTAGCTATGTACGCAAGGCTTAAAGCAGAAGACGCAGGCGCGCCGTCCGTAAAATTTTCTCCGGCGCTTCTGTCTTTTAAAAATTCCGTCCATGCAAAAGAAGCGATGGCTACTCAGCGCGAGCTTTTTATTTCCGATACCGCAAATTACGATGCTGAAAAAAGCATTATTAAGACGGATATATCTGGTCTTAAAAATTATATAAGCAGCGCCGAAGAGTTGAAAAAATCTATAGCCAAGCAGATAACCCTCGCAAAAAAAGAAACTCTTCCTTTGGAAAAACTTGCTAAACGGGGATATTATCCAAAAACAAAAGTAATAGAGCTAAAGAGCAATCTTGAGAGCCTTGAAGGCAGGTATAACGAAGAAGCGGGAAATATCGCTCGATTTAAAAGTTCGCTGATTCAAAGCGAGATGAAGCTAAACGACCTCAGAAACAGATTTTTAAAAAGCGTCAACAGGGAATTAAACGAAGTCCAGAGCAAAGTATTTGCACTGAGGCAGCAGTATAATTCCGCTTTAGGTCAGTATAAAAATTCGCATATATCTTCTCCGACGGAAGGAGTAGTCGTAAAAATTTTTAATAAGACCGTAGGCGGAGCAGTAATGCCCGGTCAGCCTATAGTGGATATTCTGCCTATTCATCAAAGCCTTATAATAAAAGGAGACATACCCGTGCAGGATATAGCGCATATACGCAAAGGGTTAAAAGCAAATTTACGGTTTCCGGATTTTAACGTCGAAGACACCCCCGTTTTAAACGGCAGGGTAATATACGTATCTGCAAACAGTCTCGCTAATCCGGCAAACCACATGTCGTTTTATGTATGTAAAATAAAAATTGATGCAAACGGACTGAAAACCCTTGCACGTAAAAACTTGAAACTGAAAGCCGGAATGCCGGTCGAGATAACCGTTAAAACCGGAGCGGAAACGCTTATCGGAGCTATTTTAAATCCGCTTCTTTATAAAATCTCCAACGCGTTCGTAAAATAATATTTAAATATATAAATAAATTTTATAAAAATTTTATAAAACACTTGACATTAATATATAATATAGTATAATAACAACAAAAGCCTGAAAAGGCTTATAATTTATACATAAAAAGCAACAGGAGTTTTATGGAAATACGCATATCCGAAGCGGCTGTCGTGGTTTCGTTCGTACAGGACAATTTCGTCCGCCTCAAACAGCAGAAAGCCGAAGAAATTTACAAAAACATTTCGGACAAACCGTCCGTCAATACAAACGCTCCGGATACGGCAAATCCAGCCGCGCCCCGCATCATAATAAAAGACGCTTTAAAAGGCATAGCGGTGTCGCAGGTTTCCGCACAACTTTCCATGCTCTTCGATAAAACCGGCGATTTAAACAAGCAGACCGAAGCCGTTATGGAAAATACCGACCTCTTTTTTAACGATACCAAAGTTTTTCAGGGAGATTCCAATATTAAAGATACTGCGATATCCGCCGTTTTTCTCATTCCTTCAGGCAAGCTCCTGAACGAACTGAATCCGTATTTATTTACCGAATATTCAAATTTTGCCCCTCTTGGCGAAATAGCGGGAGTTTATTACAGAGCAGGTTTTAAAACCGAAAATAACCTTTTCGTCGGCTTAGAAATAGGAACCTACAGGCAGAACGGCGACGAAGGGCAAAATTCCGGCGGCTATTTAGTAAAAGCCGAAATAAACAACAAGCCTGCTTTTTCCGGTTCTGGCGCTTCAGTTTTGATAAAACCGGACGATATAAAAGTAAAATTCAAATCTCTTATAAATAAAGATATTAAAAAATTTTTTAAAAAGGAACTGCCGTAAAGGTTATTTTTTTATTGACAACCTTTTATATACGTGATATAAGTTATATAAATATTTTTATTGACAACCTTTTATACGTATGATAAAAACTAATACTATATTACTAATTAACTATACTAAGGACGGGTAAAATCTACGCATAATCGATAATCTTATACCGAATATAAATATAAATGAAATTTTAAATTTAAAAATTAAATTTTTAAGGAGGATTGACAATGTCAACAACGAACTATTATAACGAGATTCAGGCTGTTTTCATGGGGCTTGCAGACAGACCGGCAGCCGCCTCAGGCGACAGTTACTGGAATGGTATTGCAGCCAGCAGCGGAGCGGCATATGCTACACAGCAGATAGGCCAAGGACTTATAGGTTCGGGCGCTCTTACGACCGCCCAACTGACAACCGACATCACTAAAATTTTCCAAAACTTGCTTAATTGGACGCTGCAGTCCGGAGGGCTGACCTATTGGGAGAATTATTACAACCAGCAGATGACCGATTTTAATCTGAATTCGGGGCAGGCCCTCGGCAAAATGGTTACGGCCATTTATAACGGCGTCGAAAGCTATACGTCGGGTTCGCCCTATATAGACCAGAAGACGTATTTGAACAACGTGGTTCAGAACGCCCAGACATGGACGCAGAACAATCCTACGCTTGCTTATTCGCCTTCTACAGAGACTAAGTTTAACGCGGCGGGAACGGGTATAGAAACTCAGTCTTTACCTTTGAATACGTTCTCTTTCACAACCGGTCAGGACAATCTAACCCCTAGCGGCAACAGCGTGACAACCGGATTAGTTGATACAACAACTAAAACCACTGATACTACCTTTCAGTCGTTCGACTCATTAAAGGCTACGGGAACAAACAACACGCTTAAACTTACTGTAACTGGTACTAAAGCTGCAACTAATTCCCTTTCAACCGGCGTAACTATTAGCGGAGTTCAGACCGCAGATATCGTGAATTCAGCGCCGTTAGGAACAGGAACAACAGCAACAAAAGCGTTCTCGACCGCCGGATGGACGGGACTAACGACTCTGAATGTTACCTCTACAGCTACTGATTATCTTCAAGCCGCAGCGACTACGGATGTCAAAGTGACTGAAAATAATGGAATTGTTACAGTTGTAGGAGGAGACACCGTAACAGTAAATACGTCGTCAACTAAAGGCGTTACTATAGGCAATAGTAAAGGAACTGCTTCTCCGGCAGGAGCGGTTACAATTAACGATACTGCATCAAAAGGCGCAATTAATGTTTACGGCGGAACCAACGTAACAATAACGTCCTCGGGGAACGGAACTATTAATGTCGGAGATAGTGCAACCGTCGCTCCCTCCGGCTCGGTAAATGTTACGGATACCGGTTATGCTCCAATTACAATTAATGGCGGGGCTTCTTCCGTTATTAACGAAAATTCGGCAACCCATGCAACCGGAACTATTACAGTGAGCGGCGTTACAGGCTCGAACTCAGTTACCGTAAATAATTATTTGACAACTGGAAATCATGCTATAACCGTAAACGGCGGAACCGCAGCAACAATTGTAACCGACGGAGGCATGGGAACTCATGCGATCAGCGTGGGAACAACCACAAAAGTCGCAGGCAACGTAAGCATAACCGACAACAATAGCGGCCCAAACGCAGACAATATTACCGCATATGCTACCGGAAGCGTAATTATCAACACGACACAGGATACGGGAACTATTACTGTTGGTAAATCTGGAACTCCAGCCGACGATCCCAAGTCAGCTGTCACTATTGTAAACGAATCTAACGGTATGTATGGAACAGGCCAAGCAGTTGTCTACACAGATGGGGCTACCTCAGTTTCCATTACCGGAGGCGGCAGTGATTCTAGTATTACCGATGCGACAGCTACCGCCGGCAAAGACAGCCTTGCCAAAGTGTCCCTTGACGGATATCAGGGAGACATTACGGCTACCAGCACCGCTCTTACGACCGTCAATATAAGCAATTCGGATACCGCCAATACAGCAGCGACCGCTTTAACCGTAGACAATTCCACTACGAAACACACCCTTGCGATAAACCTTAGCGGAGATACCGCGACTGCAACATCTGTTACCGACGACAAAGCCGCAACAATTAATGTTACTGCAACTGGAAATGCTTCGAACTATATAGCGCTAACGAATACTGCCGCTAAGACAGCGTATTCCTTAGACAATCTGGGAACCGGAACATTAAATCTTCATTCAATTACCGATGCTTCAGCTACAAAAGCAACCATTACCGTAAGCGGTTCCGGTCCTGTGAACCTCGGAGATCTCCAAGCAGATGCGCATTTAACATCGATATCTGCTTCTACGGGCCAGTCAGGGAACATATCGGTTGAACTTGCCGCTAACTATGGAACAACTGGAGTTAGTTTTACCGGCGGTTCAGGAGATAATACCGTAACTTTGACTCCAGGCAGTACTTCTACCAATGGCGTAAGGGGAGTGATAAACGGCGGCACCGGCTCCCACAATACTTTAGTGCTTACCGCTAACGCAAACGACTTTAAATATGACTACCTTCAGAACGGTGGACTTATAGAGAACTTTCAGAACTTAGAACTAAAAGGAGCTTCTGTTACTGGGAATTACTATGGCGGAGGATTCAAAGATCTTTCTGTTGCCGGTCTTACGCAGGCTCAGGTGAGTGCAGGAAACGGTAACAGCGTAACCTTTACTAACGTTGCAAACGACACACCCATTTCGGTACTATCGCAAGCGCAAACGAGCGAAGCAGAATATACTTTAACGCAGACTGCCACAACTACTGCCGGCCAATGGACCGCGAAAATTGACGGTGTATCCCACACTGTAACTGTGGCAACTGGAGCTGGCAATACAGCAACAGCTGGCGCTGCCGCAATCGCAGCTGATTTTACCGGTACTAAAGCAATTTCTGGAGTTACTGTTACGAATATTGATGGTGCAGTTAATATTACCGGTGCCGCGACTGCTTCCGTTACTGCAGTTGGCGCTGATTCTACTGTGACCAATTCTAATGCTATTTCCGGCGTAGTTACCGATACCTTGGCAACAGCCACAGGCACTGGCAATACGCTTCCTATTACGCTTAATACATCTACCGCAAAAGTTGGTGTATCCTCGGTAATCCAGGAAGCTGGCAATCAAACTATAACGATAGATAGCGTTAAAGATGCAAGTAATAACATCAATACTATTAATATTGGAGATGGCTCTTCAACTTCTAACGCAAACATGGCTAATACATTAAATGTTACCGGTAACGGTAAATTATCAGTGAATTATGTATATGATAGCGGCCTTGCCAAAGATGCTCTTACTGTTATTAACGCTTCTCTTGCTTCCGGCTCAGTAAACGTAACCGGTGTTCAGGGTGCAACTTCAGGCATGAATATTACGGGCGGTTCCGGGTATCTTACGGCTTATGGATCTGGACTTGCTTCAGGCGAGAATCCCTCAAGTTACCTTAAAGCTAAAGACGTCATTACATCTGGTTCAGGGGGCGCGAATATTACAATAGGTTATGGCGGAGCCAATGGGAATTCAGGTTCTGAAACCATCAATCTTTTAGCTTCTACAGGGGTTTCAGATACTATTATTGTTGGACCAGATACGACTTATGGCGACTATGCTACGGTTAAAGGGTTCACCGTTTCGCCTTCTTCAGTAGTTTCTGACATATTGAATTACTCCGAGGGCGATGCAAAGACGGTTATTGCCACGGAAACTACGGTGCATACGGTAAATTCTCAAAGTTATACGGTTTCAAATGGCGTGGTAGATTTTGTGACAAGCGGATTGACCCTCGCTCAGGAAACGCTTGACGTTAAAGATATTGTAGCTAATTCTGCAAATCAAGCAGCAGCTTTTACATATTCGGGCAACACATACGTGATAGCCTCAAACGCTACGCACGGTGTGGGAAGTACCTCTGTTATTACGTTGGACGGAGTAACAGGTATTACCCAGCTGGGAGGTGGTACCGCCGCTTCGGGCAATATCGAGAGTGCGAATATTATAGGTTCAAATTATGGTTCTGTAGGAGCGGGGTCTCATGACCTTACAGGTTATTCAATGGCTACTGTTACCGGTGTTACGACTAAGGCTGTAACGCTATCACATCTTGCCCCTTCAGCTGACGTGACCATTAGCACTACGGGAAGCGCTACTAAGTTTGTTCTTTCAACAACTCAGACAGGGGCTGCAGGTTCAAACAGCATGACATTAAACATCGAGCATGCATTCGATGCTAAAACTATCTCGGTAGTAGGCGATAACTTACTGGCGATTAACGTTACAGATAGTGCTGCCATCGGGACGCTTTCGGATTCCGGCAATACGCTTTCGAGCTTATCGATAACCGGAACAAAGGCACTGAGTATTAATGCAATATCTGATAATGCTTTATCTACGATAAATGTTGCAGACACTGGTACAGTAAATTTAGGCACCGGCACCGGTATAAAGTCCCTGTCTCAGAGTGACTTGCAAGTTACTATTTCTGGAAATGCCGCTGCCACAGACAATATTTACCTTAGCGGCGCCGACGACAAAATAACGGCTTCTGCCGTAACACATAGTCTTACTCTTTCCGCTACGGGCGCAGGTTCGACCATACTGGGAGGAACCGGAGCTGGCATAGATAAAATTACGGTCGGAGCAAACGGCATCGTAACCTTGGCTGCTAGCAATACAGCAGCTAATAGTATCACTGTAGGCTTAAATTCCAGCGTTACTCTGGGCAAAGACGACGGCGGCAGCACTGTAAATGTGACCGGCGACAAGGCGGGTTCCGCACTTACCGGTATGACGACGATTACAGATACAAATATGATAAATCATAATCTAGCAATCAATTACGGAATAAATGATACTACTACAGTAAATCCTACTGCCGTCAATGTAGGTTCGGCTTCTTCGCTGACTGCGGCGCTAAACATCGCAGCAAGTGCAGAAATAGGTGATTCTTCTTCTCATTTGTATGCGGACTGGTTCCAGTTCGAAGGCAATTCCTACATAGTCGAACACGTAGGGACAAATTCAGCTGCGACTGGGTTAAGCGCAAGCGATATAGTCGTAAAACTGGTCGGAAACCACGTTAGCGGTATTAGTGAATCAGCAAATGGAGTCATTCACGTAATTTAAACTCGGAACGAGCGGCGAGCGGCGGTTAAGCTCGGAAACAAACGAACGCTACTTTACCCCCTGTCTTCATAGTAGGCAGGGGTTTTTTTTGCCCGCGTTTCTTAAAACCATACCGTTTAAGATTGAAGTATTTTAAATATTGAAAAAATAGACTAATTATGCTAATATTATAAAAAATTATATCTTTTATCGAAGGAACTTTATGAACAGCGGTAATGCCATATACGACAATAATTCATTAATTTCCCTCCCTGTGGGGGATTTGCTAATATCGGCGGTGGCTCTTCATAAGCTCGGCATAAGCAGTGAAGCCGAAAAACTTTATAGGGCAATTTTAAAGGAACAGCCAGGTCATCCTGACGCCAACCATAATTTAGGAGTTATCGCAGCGGCGTCCTCAGAGCCGGGTTCATCGTTACCCTTTTTTAAAGCGGCTATTCAAGCAAACCCTATATATCCTCAATATCGGATAAGCTATATCGAAACGCTGTTAAATCTTGGGTTATTTACTGAAGCAAAAACCGCACTGACAGAGGCATGTCTTAACGGACTTTCAAAAGACATTGCGGATGTCCTCGATATTAAAATAGGCAGTAAAAAAATTGAGGGACATTACGATTCTTTGAAAAAGCACGGACAGCCTTTCGCTTTAAGCAAGAAAAAAAAGCAGATTCTCGATAAAAAAATAAATTCCGTCACCGTTGCTTTTAATAATTCAAACTTTAAAGAAGCCGAGAAGATTTCGCGCTTAATTATTAAAGATTTTCCGGAATGTTCCTTTGGATGGAAAGCTCTCGGCGCAGTTTTAAAGCATAAAAATATGCTTGAAGAAGCGCTTTCCTGTATGAGGAAATCGGTAGAACTGTCGCCGGACGACGCGGAAGCGTGGAACAATCTTGGCACTGCCCTCAACGAATCAAAAATGCTTGAAGAAGCAGAAGCTGCCTGTTTAAAAGCTTTATCGTTAAAGAACGATTATCCCGAAGCCTATAATAACCTCGGCACCGTTATGGATAATATGGACAGAGTAAAGGAGGCTGAAGAATATTACCATAAAGCGGTTTCTCTTAATCCAAGATACTATGAAGCATATGCAAACTTAGGAAACGTATTGAGAAAGAGGGGCAGGCTCTCTGAAGCTGAAGCGGCCTGCAGAAAAGCCCTCGAAATTAAATCGGATTATCCCGAT